>JAUQWT010000218.1 GCA_030835005.1 Ignavibacteria bacterium
AGCTTCTTCTCAAATCCAGGGGCCATACGCATGATGTTATTATATTCATTAAATATTTCATCATTCAGGTTACGGCTATCAATATAATTTTTCTGACCGGGGAAATTCCATACAAGATTTCCACCTGTTCCGAAATGATTATAGGGAGTACCGCTGATGCCGGATTCTTTCATAAAGTCGAATAACTGCACGGGAAGGAATTGTTCATCTATTCCCCATCCAAACATTCTGTAATACTGCATTTTTTCATAGATCTTATTGTTAGGGATAAGGGTAATCAGATAAATCAATAAAATGCCTGCAGCACCTTTCAGAATATTGCCATTCAAGAAGTTATGAATCTGGGTTGACTTGATCTTCATGACAAAATAGTTAACACTAATGGCTATAAAAACTATGATTATCATATTATAATCTACTGTAAAACGGATTGCCCTGACTGAGTATATTGCAAATGCAACAAACATCAACGCATAAAGGAGATCTTTTTTGATGAAAGAATAAATCAGGATAAGTATTCCGGCATACAGAAAGAGCTTATACATTGTTAAGGTAATACCAAAATCAAGCTGACCGGTAAATGGACTCCTCCACTCGTTGACGGTTTCAAGAAGCTTCATTTTTGTATGCCCATAAGCATAAATATATGTGCTTATTCCATGAGGATTTATCAACAATACTGCAGCACTAACAATTGATATTATCCATAGCTTTTTCAATTCTGCCTGGGTTAATGGCTTACTTTCAGCTCCGCTAAACTTCTTCGCATTAAAGAAAATGATAGTCTCGCTTAAAGTGAAAATGAATAGTATTAGTCCTCCGGCCAGAACCCCCATATGCGAATTTGCCCAAACCAAAAAAATCAAGGGTAAGAAATAAAGTCTTTTAGCATATTTCTCCCTGTCAATGTATTTAAAATTCATTAGCAAATAGAGCGTAGTCGCAAACAATATATATGTAATGACATGAGGGCGGGGCGAAAGCCTATCCATTGAAGCAACCAGTAGCCCAAAGAGCAATAATATGGATAAAAAAGAGTTTACTTTGAACTTACTGAACAATCTGAAAAACAAAAAGAACACCAGGCAATATGCAATGCTTCTGAAAATCAATATCGCATTATATCCGCCAATTCCGTTTAAAGTATATGTCAAAACATCCCATCCCCATTCAAATGGTATCCACTCGCTGCCGGAAGTTATGTGGCCAAATACATCTGTATCGGGCACTGCCATATTCTCAATGATATATCTACCTGTCGCCAAATGCCAAAAGAAATCATCGTCTCCCGATACTTTATATGAAGATGCAAGAAACACAAGTATGAGAAATATTCCGAGAAGCCCATAAACTGCATACTTATTTTCTGGATTTAACTGAAGGGATTTTCTGTTTTGCTTATTATCTTTTAACTTCTTATTTGCCAAATAATTTTCCGCTTATTTTCATTAATATCTTCTTGAAGATTTCTTTTCTATTTGCCGTTGGATCCGTGTTAATTGCCTTTAAATGCAGGTTTCCTCTTTTCTATAAAGGAATTTACTCCTTCTTTATAATCTGCTGTATTTCCGGCAATATCCTGACAAACAGCCTCTTCGTCAAGTATTTCATCCAGTGATTTTGAAAAAGAGTTATTCAAAAGGATTTTTAACATTCCCAGAGCTTTTGTTGGGGCTTTAGCAAACTTACTAGAATATTTAAACAACGCTGTTTTGAGGACTTCGGGAGTTTGCACACAAACATTAACAAGTCCCAGTCTTTTTGCCTCCTGCCCTGTAATTCTCTCTGCAGTTGAACACATCTGGAATGATTTGGCAAGTCCTACGATCCGCGGAAGAGTGAATGTAGAAGCTGAATCCGGGACCAGCCCGACATTAATGAAAACCTCGATAAGCTGGGCAGATTCTACAGCAATTCTGAAATCACAAGCCAATGCCAATGAGAGCCCCGCCCCTGCTGCAACTCCGTTTATTCCGCAAATTACAGGTTTTTGAAGTCCCATAATTTGTCTGATCAACGGATTATATTTTACTTCAAGCGCTTCTTTAAATGTCTTTTTTTCGCTTTCAAAATCCTTCAGATCCTGCCCTGAACAGAACCCTTTGCCCGCTCCAGTTAAAACAACACACCTTACGGAAGTTTCCCCTGCTTCCTTAAAAGCCGTCTGCAATTCCATCAGCATTTCTGAATTAAATGCATTAAGAGAATCCGGGCGGTTAAGAGTAATATACATTACGGATTCTTTTGTCTCTTTTAAAATAGTGCTCATATTATTTTAGAAAATTCAATGATTAATAATTCAGATTACAATATTATTGTATTACTTCCATTTTCATTCAAAAATTTCAGCTCATTCATAAAGATACTTAGTTCTATAAATCTCAGTATTATTTTCTCCCGCATGTACTTCTTCGAGTTTATTTCCAAACTTATCATAGTTAACGGTACGGGATGACTTGGTGACATTATTATCTTTTGTTTCTGTAATTTCCACTATCTGAGTTTTACCGCCCGCATCATATTTATATACATAATTTGTATAAGAATCTGGTGATGTACTCAAATAAGCTTCTGCAAGATTTCCCTTTTCATCATATTTAAATGTTTCGGTCAAAGTGCTGCCGTCAGAAAATATCGATATTTTTTCGGTTATATATCCCTGTTTATTGTATTTATACGTAAAGTTAGAAGTAAACGTCCTGTCATCTCCATCTCCGCAATTATCTTTTCTAACAGATCTGGCAAGATCATTGTATGTATTGTACAAGTATTTCACATTCACTTTGCAGTTATTTACTGCATCTTTTATGCTTGCTTCTATGACTCTTCCCATAGGGTCGTACTCATAACTTATTTCAGTCTTAACCAAAGATCCTGATTTTTGTTCTTCTTTAATAAGATTACCAAGTTCATCATAACTAAGCACATTCTTTTTGCTTTCGCCGCCAGGAAGAAGTGAGTCAATCCTCTGAATAATTTTTCCGAAATTATCATAAAGGTAAAAATAGCTGTAGTATTTTTGCGACCAAAGGTTTGAAGTCTGATCATCTGCCGGAATATATTCCTGCAGCAGTTTACCAGAGGTGTTATAATAAGAAATTCGTATAGTATCTGATTTACTCCCTGTATGTCTGACTTCAGTACATTTCTTTATGCCGGCATCCAGTTTCATCTTTTCTTTTTCATTAAGCTTAAAATACTTTTTGACAACTTCCGGAGTTTCTCCCTGGCTATATACCCTCAGACTCCCTGACATACAGAAAAGCACCGCAAAAAACAGTATATTGATCAAACTTTTCAACATAAATATATATAACTCAACCCTTTGAATAACTAGATTATTCAGGGCGAAAACTAATTCTTGATTAGCAATTGTGAATGCTGCAATCTACTAACAAAATCGTAAAAATAATATGAATTTATAAAACGTAAACTATACATTTAAAAATTGAATAAAATGTACTAACTTTGGATATGAACACTCCTAAATCTGTGATCAAGCCGTATATAAAACTAAGAAGACTCTTTCGTCCCAAGAAGAAGCCGGCTGGTCTCCCTCCAGGTACACCCGTTTATACCGGTGAACATCCGGAAAAAAAAGTAATTATTACTCTTATAGATTACAATGAGAATTCGGTTAATGAGAGAGTTATCACTCCGGAAGAAACAATCAGCTGCGTAAAACCGGGAACTATAAGCTGGGTAGATGTTGAAGGTCTCCGTGATGTTTCAGCTATTCAAAAAATCAGTGATAATATCGGACTTCACCCGCTTGTGCTTGAGGATATACTCAATGTTGAACAGCGGCCCAAAATGGAAGAATTTGATGGATATATCTACATAGTACTCAAAATGTTTCACACTGCCAAAGGCGGTTACGAGATTGTACCTGAGCAGGTTAGCATCATATTAAGCAGGAATTTTGTTGTAACTTTCCAGGAAGGAATTGAAGGTGATACGTTTTATGATCTGAGGGAAAGGATCCGACACAACAAAGGAGTTATAAACAAAACGAGTTCTGATTACCTGGTTTATTCTATTATCGACTCTATAATAGACTCATATTTTACGATACTTGAAACGTTCGGAGACAGGATCGAAAAGATTGAAGAAGAGCTGGTTAACAATCCGCAAAAACGCACATTGACTGAAATCTACAAACTAAAGCGTGAGATGCTGTACCTCCGTAAAACTGTCTGGCCACTGAGAGAAGCTATCAGCAGGATGGAAAGAGGAGAATCCGAAATGATAACCAGAAATACGCATCTGTATTTGAGGGATGTATATGACCACACAATTAATGTGCTTGATATAATTGAAACATATAGGGATATGCTCTCAGGAATGATAGATATTTACCTTTCAAGCATCAGCAACCGTTTGAATGAAACAATGAAATACCTTGCGCTTATTTCGACAATATTCATACCTATGACATTTATTGCAAGCATTTATGGTATGAATTTTGATAACATGCCGGAACTTCAGTGGATACACGGATATAAATTCGCACTGGGGCTAATGTTTTCAATGGGCCTCGGTTTCTTTATATACTTTAAGCGGAGAAAGTGGATATGAAAACCAAAAACAAATTCTATCTGATACTGATCGCTTCAATTTTTTGCGCTTACTCATTAGCACAGGACGCCAATAATTGCGGAGTCATGCTAAATACCCTGCCTGCAACATTTGACTTGAACGGTGATGGCATTATAAACCAAACTGATAAGACTGATTATAAGATCCCTGATAATGCTGTTTTCAGGAACAGCAGTATGCTTCAGTTCTCCCCCTTTTGGGAATCTGCAGCAGGTTCATTTACGAACTGTTGGGATGGTATCGTAGGGTATTTTGACGGTGATACACTTCTTGATGTTGCCGGATACACGTTCAACCCCGCAAAATTTTATATTTATGAGCAATCTCCCGGCGCACCTAATACTTTTGTCCTGGTACAGGAGTTCGTTAAGACCGAAGGCGGCAGTTTTGGTCCGATCATTGCAGGTGATACTGACGGAGACGGCAAGATAGAGCTGATATCTCCGGATGTATTGGGAATTGCAAGAGTGTATATCTACGAGAATGACGGAAACAATAATTATGTTGCCCAACCAACTTTTTCTCATATTAGCAACAGCGAGGGTGGACAAGGAGTCTATATAGCTGACATGAACAAGAACGGAAAAAAGGAAATCATCATCTTAAGAGGAACCACCGGAGGCGGTGAAGTGCGCATTTGGGAACATTCAGGTCCTATTGGGACTAACTCATACACAAACATCTATACGTATACCACATCATCATATGTATTCAGTAAAGGCGGGTTAGGTGATTCTGATAACGATGGCTGGGACGAGATCTTTTTGACATATGGCGGAGTTCCGACATTCAATACATTCATAAGAAGGATTGAATTTGACTCACTTTCTTCAGGTTTTGTGTATTCGATTTTCGAGGCACCCTCTGTTGGGATGCCTGCAAATTATAAAGTATATGATCTTGGGAATGACAACATAAAGGAGCTTTTCATGACGTGTAACTCAAACAGCAGAGCTGCTTGTTACATTTTCAGAAGCAACGGCCCCAATTCATATACTAAGATCGATTCTATTTTTGAAGCATCCGATAACAACAACATGCTATCGTGCGATATTAGAGTATTAAGCGGTAATCCGCATCCTGCACTATTAATGGGAAGCTTTAATGGAAGGGTTTATACTTACCAGTATAATGGCTCTAACTTTGTTAAGGATTATGAAAACCTGAATTATCCGGGTGCGGCTGTGAGGCGGGTTTACTGGATGCCCACAACAACTTACGAAGGATTCTTTAACACCTGGAGCGGCAGTAACTCTAACGGTACTTTTTATATTTTCCGGAAAGAGCTTACTCTTGGGGTTCACAATAACCAGACCCCAATTGGTTTTTCTCTATTCCAGAACTACCCGAATCCGTTCAATCCGGTATCAACTATATTTTATGAGCTTTCGGAATATTCTGAAATTAAGTTGAGCATCTTTGATGCAAACGGACAGTTTGTAAAGGAACTGCTAAATGATCTCAAATCACCTGGCAGATACAAAGTTGAATTTAATGCATCAGGTTTAGCAAGTGGTGTATATTTTTACAGGCTCACGGTTAATGGCAATTCAGATTCAAAGAAAATGATGCTTCTCAAGTGAGTATAGAAAAATATTTCATTGATCCAGATATAAAGAAGGCAGAAACACTTCCCGCACACTTTTACAGAAGCGAAGAGGTTTTTCAGAGAGCCAAAGATGAGATTTTCACAAAGAGCTGGCATTTCGTTGGCGATTCCGGTATTGTTAAGATCCCCGGTTCTGTCTACCCTTTCACCATACTTGAGGGATATTTGGATGAACCTTTACTCCTTACACGAGATCATGTAGATAACATTCATTGCCTGTCAAATGTTTGTACGCACCGAGGTAACATTCTTGTTGAAAACCCGGATGTTCTTAAAGTAATGCAGTGCCGGTATCACGGCAGAAGATTTGAGATGAATGGTTGTTTCAAATCAATGCCTGAATGCGAAGATGCAATTGATTTCCCAAGGCCTGAAGATAACCTCTCAAAAGTACCCTTTGAAATCTGGAACAAGTTCATTTTTGCTTCAATTAAACCAATTGCGCCGCTTGGAAGTTTTCTGAAGATCATAGATAACAGGCTTGATGGAGCAAAGATAGGTGACCTTGTGCATGAACCGACAAGAAGCCGTGACTATTTGGTAAAGTGTAATTGGGCATTGTATGTTGATAACTATCTGGAAGGCTTCCATATTCCCTTTGTTCATGCAGGTTTGAATGAGAAACTGGATTACGGCAGTTATACAAATGAGTTGTATGAATATTGTAATCTGCAATTGGCATTTGCAAAGCCGGGTGAAGAGTGCTTCCGGCTTCACGAAACATCTCCTGATTATGGCAGTGAAGTAGCCGCATATTACTGGTGGATATTCCCGAATTTAATGCTAAACTATTATCCATGGGGACTTTCGATAAATATAATTCGCCCTCTTGCAAAGGATCTGACGAAAGTTTCATTTATTACTTATGTAAGCGATCCGTCAAAGCTTGATAAGGGCGCAGGTTCTGGGCTGGATAGAGTTGAACGCGAAGATGAGACTATTGTTGAGATGGTGCAAAAGGGAGTACAGTCAAGATTTTACGGCCGCGGCAGGTACTCACCAAAACAAGAGCAGTGTGTGCATCATTTTCATAGGTTACTCGTGAGGTTTCTGGAAACGGAATGATATATCGTGGGGAATGCATCTTTGCGATTATAGATCTATAAGATTTTTTTCAATAATTAGATAATTCTGGACTGCAAATAATCGTTCAGATGCATTCCCTACGGGTAAAAATATTATGACAAAATACAATAATGTAGTAATATTCGGAGCTTCACAGGGCATTGGTGAAGCTTTGGCATATGAATATGCAGAATTGAACTCAGCATTGGTTCTCCTTTCAAGAAACGAAGAGTCGATTGATCAAATCTCAAAAGGTATTCAGGCAATAGGTGGTTCCTGCTTCTTCAAGAAGTGCGATATTTCTTTGATGGAAGAGATTAAATCAGGTATTGAGTTTGCAGTTGAAAAGCTCGGAACAATTGATTTATTGATTATCAACTCCGGCATTGGCGGCCCGAACTGGATGAATAATTTCAGCAGCAATGATTTCATAAATATGTTTAATGTTAATACCTTTGGAATTGCCCGAGTGCTTGAGCTGACTATCCCTATTATGATGAAACAGGGTTATGGAACGATTGCGGGAATTACTTCGCTGGCGGATATTCGCGGATATGGCGGTTCTGCAAGTTACTCAGCAAGCAAGGCAGCAGGCTCTATTTTGCTTGAATCAGCCCGTGTTGAGCTTAAGAAGCACAATATCAGGGTCATCACAGTGAGACCCGGCTTCGTGAAAACTGCAATGACCGATAAAAATGAGTTCAAAATGCCATTTTTGATGCAGCCGGATATAGCAGCCAAACGGATCAGAAAAGGCATTGATAAAGGCAGGAGCATTGTCCAATTCCCCTGGCCAATTGTAATGGCTTCAAGAATTATCAAAATCCTGCCAAATTGGATATATGATTGGGCCATGGACAAGGCAAGGCCTGTGAAGAAATAATCTATATAGAGAAAAACGTAGGGAATGCATCTAAAAATTTAAACTGTGTTATTGGTATTAGTTCAAATGCTGCTTAACGCTTGCATTACCGATTGATGTAAAGATGCATTCCTTGCAGATATTCAAAACTTTGTAATTATCTCATCTGCTTTCATAACATTTTCATGTTTTCCTTTAATTGATTCCCCGATTCCAAGAGCTACGCCATCAAGTTCAGCATTCTCAATCTCGGAATCTTCGCAGATAAGTGAATTTTTAACTGTGGAATTCTTTATTGTCACGCAGTCTGTAATAACAACATTAGGCCCTATTGTTGAATCAACTATTTTACAGTTATTGCCTATATAAACCGGCTCTATGAATTTTGAATTAACAGATGAGTACACTCCCTCAAAGTTATGATCTCTGTTTAACAAGTAATTATTAGTACTAAGCAGCGTTTCGGGTTTTCCGCAATCAAACCAGTTCTCAATTTCAAACGGACTCATCTTTACGCCATCTTCGACAAGCTTCATAAGAGCATCGGTCAACTGATATTCATTCTTTGTGCGGATATTATTATACATTAGGTACTCAATTGCTTCAAACAAAAGCCTGCCTTCCTTTACGAAGTATATTCCGGCTATTGCGCTTTTACTTGGGGTTACTCCCGGAGCCGGTTTCTCGATCATTTTTGTGATTAGACCGTCCTTTGATTCAACTATACCAAACCTGGATGTATCTTCTACATCTTTTACTCCGATAGCTGAGTTTGGACTACTTAGCATTGCGTTAAGATCAAATTCAAAGATCGTATCGCCAAGAATAATTATCACAGGCTCATCTTTAGCGAATTCCTTTGCGTGGTAAACTGCATGACCGAGCCCAAGCATTTCTTTTTGTTCGGTGAATTCAAACTTCACTCCGGAATCAGCATACTCATTATTTACGGCAGAAATGATCTGATCGCCAAGATAGCCAACAACAAGGATTACAGTATCAATTTTGCCGTTTTTTACAAGCTCATCAATTAAATGAAAGAGCATCGGTCTTCCGGCAACATTAATTAATACTTTCGGAACTTTATTTGTTAGCGGCTGAAGTCTTGTACCGATTCCCGCAACAGGTATTATGGCTTTCATAAAACAATCTATTTTCTAGTGGCACAGGCATTCCTGCCTGTGCATTATGTAAATCAAATTATACACAGACAAGAATGTCTGTGCTACTTATACATACTTCTGAATTATTCCCGGCAATGCTGCAATTGCCTCATCTATTTTACTAACATCCTTACCGCCGGCTGTTGCAAGATGGGGTTTTCCGCCGCCACCGCCGCGAAGTATTTTTGCAAAATCACCTGCGATCTTTCCGGCGCTTAGCTTCTTCTCTCTTATCAGATCATCACTCACAACTGCCACAAGGCTTACTTTGTTATCAATAAAAGAATACAATAATCCAACACCGCTTTTCAGCTTTTCGCGGAGCTTATCAGCAATTTCTTTGAGTTCATCGGCATTATCCATGTCGAACTTTCCGGTTACAATGTTAATTCCATTGTAATCTTTAGCAATGGATAACATTTCATCAATTGAGCCTGCGGCACTTTGAACTTTTTGTTTTGCAAGTTCTTTTTCTGCCTGTTTCTTTTCTTCAAGAAACTTTTCTCTTACATCCATCAAAGAATTTACAGTTGAATCATGGTATTTTATGAGTGTCTTAAGCAGCTCAGCATCCCTGAAATCAGCCCCCTTAAAATCTTTCCTGAAATTATCCATTGCCAGCCTAAAATTATTAGAATACTTCTCCGGCAGCTCAGATGATAATTTTTCAATTTCCGAAACCCTCTCGTTGATGTAATCTATTATCCCCTGTCCGGTACGTGCAAGTATTCTGCGTGTTCCTGAAGAGATACTTTCTTCTTTAATGATCTTGAACAGTCCAATATCCGAAGTGTCATTTACATGAGTGCCGCCGCAAAGCTCAACGCTGAATTTTGGGTCAATAGTTACAACTCTCACAACATCACCATACTTTTCACCAAAGAACATCTTAACATTGGGGATCTTTTTGGCTGATTCCATTGACATTTCTTCGGCTTTGACCGGGATCTTCTCTTTCACGTTATTGTTCACGATATCTTCAATATCAGTGATTTCCTGAGGTTTTAGCTTATGGAAATGCGGGAAGTCGAATCTTAACAACTTATCATCAAGATACGAACCCATTTGCTTAACATGCGAACCAAGCACCCTTTGCAAGGCTTCATGCATTAAATGCGTTGCTGAGTGATTGCGCTGGATAGATTGACGGCGGGGGAAATCAATTTTTGCTTTGACTTTCGTTCCTTTTGGATTGTCATTAAATTGACTTTCTGCAACAACAAATTTCTTAGTCGAATCTTCGATCCTGAGAGATTCATTTTCTGATATATAAATTTCCCCGGTATCACTAACCTGTCCGCCGGATGCAGAATAAAACGGATTTTTGGAAAGAACTATCAGCGATTTCCCGTCAACATTTCTGGTGTCTACAATTGTAACTTCTTCACCGCTTTCATCCACATCATAAGGATCGTAATCTACCTTCACTTCAGTTTTGAATTCAAATTCCTTTTTCCCCGAAGTTTCGTCCCTTGCACTTCTTGCCATTTCTTTTTGAACATTCATCAATTCAGAAAACTTAGATTCATCTACATCATATCCAATTTCCCTAGCCATTAGCTGGGTAAGATCAATCGGAAACCCATAAGTATCATGCAGTTTAAATGCTGCCTCGCCCGAGAAGACCTTACTTCCGGCTGTCTTCATCTTCGCTATTTCTTCATCAAATAGCTTAAGTCCCTTATCTAGCGTTAAATTGAAACTTTCTTCTTCACCCTTTATGATATCCTTGATCAATTCGCGCTTCTCGACTATTTCAGGGAAAACATGTCCCATTGTATCAACAAGCGTATCAACCAGTCTGTAAATAAATGGATTGCGCATGTCAAGATTGCGGCCATAACGCGCTGCACGCCTTAAAACGCGCCTTAAAACGTATCCCCTGCCTTCGTTTGAAGGAATTGCGCCATCACCAATTGCAAATGTTAATGTGCGCACATGGTCAGCGATTACATTCATCGAAGCTTCATGCTTACCGGAATATTCTTTGCATGTGATACTGATAAGTTCGTTTACCAAAGGAAGAAAAACATCTGTCATATAGTTTGAGGATTTGTTTTGTAGAACGCGAACCATGCGTTCAAATCCCATGCCTGTATCAACATGCTTTGCGGGCAAGTCGTGCAATATGCCATCTTTATCGCGGTTGTACTGTATGAAAACAAGGTTCCATATTTCCATTACATCGGGATTTCCTGAGTTTACATCACTTGCCTTACATCCGTTTGGAGTGAAATCATAATGTATCTCCGAGCACGGGCCGCAGGGGCCGGTATCGCCCATTTCCCAGAAGTTATCTTTTTCATCAAACTTAAGTATATGGCTGTGTTCAATATCCGTTTCTGATTTCCAGAGTTCAAGCGCTTCGGAATCATCTCTGAATACCGTTACCCAAAGTCTGTTCTTATCCAGTCCCCATACTTTGGTCAAAAGCTCCCAAGCCCATGCAATAGCATCTTTCTTGTAATAGTCGCCAAACGACCAGTTACCGAGCATTTCAAAGAATGTATGGTGATAGCCGTCATGCCCGACCTCTTCGAGGTCATTATGCTTACCGCTTACTCTGATGCACTTCTGAGTATCTGCACAGCGATTGTAATCACGCTTGCCTGTGCCAAGGAATACATCCTTGAACTGGTTCATTCCCGCATTTGTGAAAAGCAAAGTTGGATCGTCATACGGCACAACAGAGGCTGAAGGGACAATTCTGTGCTCTTTGGCTTCAAAAAAGTCTAAAAAATCCTGTCTTATTTCGGTTGATTTCTTCAAAACTTGTCCTTTAATAATGCAAATTTACCATAATTTGGCAAATAAAAAACCCGCCAAATTGACGGGTTTTGAGCTTGTAGCGGGGGAAGGATTTGAACCTCCGACCTTCGGGTTATGAGCCCGACGAGCTACCAGCTGCTCCACCCCGCGATATTATCAACAAATATACTCATATATTAAACCTCCTTCAAGTTATGAAATTATACCTAAAACCGAAAGTTTCGGGCTATGGGCGGATACCAGCAACTCCACCTCGCGGTACTATCAACAAATCATTCATACATCAAACCTGCTTCAAGTTATGATATTTTTCCTAATACTTGCTTTCTAATGAATTCTCTCCCTTTGAAGCTCTTGAGTTCTTTCTCCCTTTGCATGGCCTCATTCTTTTCGGTAAACTCCTCTTTGTAAATAATCTCCCAGGGCCTAAACTTGATTGTCCATCCCTTCTTTGAAAGTTCATTATGGGACAAAAATCTCTGTTCAAGATTTGAAGTCATCCCGATATATATCTTGTCAAATTTTTTCGAGTATAATACGTATGTTGTGTACATAAAAAAACCTGAAACTATTCAGGTATTAAATCTTCGGGTTATGATCCGCCAGTTGGCGGATACCAGCTGCTCCACCCCGCGATATTATCAACAAATATACTCATATATTAAACCCGCTTCAAGTTATGAAATTATACCTAAAATGGTTTTCCAAATAGTGAAGACCTAATTTATAATGGAACAAGGGGGCATGCCCCCTTGTTCTTCGAAGATTAACTTGATACATAACATTAGCTGCAATCTTTTACCATCTTCCTCAAAAGGGTTATGAAGAATAACGAGTTCTTGTAAAGTTTTGAGTCTTCAAACTCCAGAATATCACCATTTATTCTGATCTTGTAATCCTGACCATCCATTCTGATTGCAATATTGATATTGGTGTATTGCTCAAATGATTTCGTTTTCGAGGTTTCCTGAAATAGTGAATCTACCACATTCAGCTCTTTAGAAATGATTGTCTTCTTAATATTCTCAATATTCTGTTCAGTAAACTCGCAAACTTTATCCATATCAATATCGTTCTTGCCTTTTCTGCCTGAGTATTTAACAGAATAAGCAACGCTTCTGCCGTCGATTGCAAATGATTCTGATGACGAATGACTGTCTTTAGACTTCTCGCCTGCCAGATACGAAACTGCGATGCTGAAATCCTGTGAAAGCAAATTGCTGTAAAACAAACATGAAGTTAGAATGACAACAAGTGCAATGATTTTCATGACCTTAATGTATGATTAATGGAATACCTTGAATTCATTATCCAGTGCTGCTAACAGCCCCTTGCGATATTACGCAATTCCTTGATAAATTCAATTGAACGCATATAGGCTTTGTTATCCATAACTTCTGTTGCGTTTCCGCTCAATGAGATACGGTAACTTTCACCATTCATGCTCAGGGAAATGATCAAATCAATGTATGTACCAAATTCATCAATACCAAAAGGCTCTTTATAAAAGGTCTCGTTTGTGTCAATTGAATATTTCGAAATATACCCGCTTATCTCATTAAGTGTAGTTTCGCCGATCTTGCACCTTTTGAACTCAGCAAGTTCATCAGGCAAAGTTATACCGGAATAATTCTTTTCATACCTGATCTCGCCAAATGTAACAAAGTATGTTTCAGTCTCCGAACGCGTATCTTTGCTTTTCTCACCCCTGGTATAGGTAACATTCAAAGTAATATCACCGGAAAGAGATAGAGAAGTGAAGATAAGTGCAATAACAAGAAATAATATAAACTTATTCATTTAATATCAAATGTTGAATTCAAAAATGATTTCATTAAAACGAGTTAAACTGAGATTCCAGTTTTGAAAGCTTTTCCTGCTGGTCTGCAAGTTTTTTCTTTTCGCTTTCTATTACTGCTGCAGGTGCCTTGCTGACAAAGCTCTCATTACTAAGCTTCTTATTTATTGAGGCAATAAATCCGCTGATCTTTTTCATTTCTTCGGCAAGTTTGCTTTTTTCTTCCTCAGTATTAAAGCTTACTTCCCTTTCGAGATATACCTCATAATTACTTAGGGCAACCATTGCACGGTTTGCTTTGGTCTGTTCGTGTTCAATTATCTTTAAATTTACCTCAACCAGTTCAACTCTGCTTAACTTCACCAAATAATGCAGGTTTTCATCTACAAACAATTTTTCTTTTTTTCCTGAGGCAACTATTTCAACTTTCCCTTTTTTGCCGGTATAATTCAGCTCTGCTTTCAGATTTCTTATTGCGGCAATTACTTCCATCAGCACATTTACATCATTTTCGGCTTCAGTACTTATCATCTCCTCATCATAACCTGGCATATTACTTATGGTAATGCTCTGGTTTTCGCCGCGTTCTTTCAATCCCTGCCAAATCTCTTCGGTGATAAACGGCATTATCGGATTCAGCAGCTTGATTGCATCTTCAAAAATATCTACGGCATTATTAAATATCGTTTCGGCTGATTCAGGATTTTCATGTGCTTTGATTTTAAGGATCTCAATATACCAATCACAGTAATCTCGCCAGATGAAATCATATAAGGCTTTAGACGCCTCA
>JAUQWT010000219.1 GCA_030835005.1 Ignavibacteria bacterium
TATGTGGTGCCAAGAGGGATTTCTGAAGCATCAAGTGACTATATCGATCCATGGTGGAAAGTGAATGACTACATCTGCAATGACACAAAAACAGAAGACAAAGATAAGTGAAATTTGATGTTTGAACCCTGGATATTTATAGAACAAGGGGGCATGCCCCCTTGTTCTATCTGTATCCTGACAACTTTTTCATTCCTCATTTTGTTACTATAAATGAGGTTTTTTTATCGCTATATTTGTAATTCATGCAAAATTTGAATATAAATAACAGTATTTTACCCGGAGTAAAGAGTACAATTGCCATTTCTTCCGGAAAAGGCGGAGTTGGTAAATCCACAGTCGCCGTTAATCTTGCAATTGCGCTCGTTAAAGAGGGATACAAAGTCGGGCTTATAGATGCTGATATTTACGGGCCTTCAATCCCCACAATGCTTGGCGTAAGGGATGAAAAACCAAAGCTTGTTAAGATAAACGAAAAGAACCGGCTTCTTCCTGTTGTTAAGTACGGACTGAAATTAATGTCAATAGGTTTTCTGGTAGATAACAACGAAGCAGTTGTTTGGCGCGGTCCTATGGCGGCAAGCGCACTAAAGCAATTCATGAGCGATGTTCAGTGGGATGAACTTGATTTCCTTTTGTACGATATGCCTCCCGGAACAGGTGATATTCAGTTAACATTGACGCAGTCAATTCCGCTAACAGGGGCGGTTATAGTCACAACTCCCCAGGAAATTTCAATTATTGATGCGCGCAAAGGCGCTAAGATGTATGAAAAAGTAAATGTGCCTGTGCTTGGTATAATCGAAAATATGAGTTATTACAATAATCCTGATGGCAGTAAAGAATATATTTTTGGTACCGGTGGCGGCGCAAATCTGGCAAATGAGCTTGGGCTCAATTTCCTTGGAGAAATTGCGCTCAATACAAATATCCGCCTTGGCGGAGACGAAGGCAAACCTATCGTACTCAGGGATGCGGATTCCGCAGAATCAAAGCAATTCAACGAAATTGCCAAAAATCTTGCAGAAAACGTACAGGAAATAGAGCGCACTCAGCCTAAATTACCGATAATAGAAATATGAGAATCTGTTAATGCTTTTTTAATAAAGTTTTATTATTTTTACACTCATTATGCTTGTAACAGAAATAGCCGCAGATATTGAAAACAGGATTAATGCGGTTTTGGATAAAATAAGGCCGCACTTGTTGATAGACGGAGGAGATGTAAGACTTGTTAAGATCAGCGACAGCGGAATTGTTGAGTTGAAATTGCTGGGGGCATGCAACACCTGCCCATTGAGGCCAATGACTCTAAGAGCAGGGATCGAAAGAGCTTTAATGCACGAAATACCCGAAATTATCAGAATAGAGTGTTTTAGTTAAATTATGCTATCATTAATAATCGTTATTTTTTTAAGCTACTTAGTGGGTTCCTTCCCCACCGCGCTTGTATTTGGCAAAGTTTTTAAGCGGATTGATATCCGCAAGCACGGCAGCCGCAACCTTGGAAGCACAAATGCTTACCGTGTGCTTGGCTGGAAAATAGGTACGCTGGTTCAGCTTGTTGATATTGCCAAAGGATTTGTTGCAACGCTTCTGATTTCAAAATTGTTTTACGGCGCACTGCCGTTTGAAAACCGCACTCCTTTTGCTGATTTTACAGTCATACAGATCATTGCCGGTATTTCTGCAATAATAGGCCATGTATGGACAGTTTTCGCTAACTTCAAAGGAGGCAAGGGTATAAATACCGCAGCCGGATTATTGCTAAGCGTTGCGCCGATTGATGCGACGATATCTATAGGCATATTTATTGTTGTGCTTATGTTTTCAGGATATGTTTCGCTGGGCTCAATAAGTGCGGCTTTTGCGTTTCCTTCAACTTTATTTATCAGGGAGAATGTTTTCGGGGTTGAGATTGACGGTTACCAGACGCTCATTTACTTCAGTATGGCAGTCTGCATTTTCCTGATCTATAATCACCGCGCAAATATTAAACGGCTTATGTACGGCGAAGAAAACCGATTTGAAAAGTGGTGGAAGATAAGATGGATTAAGATCGAAGCTCCGTTTAAGCGAAAAAGACGGTAAATAACAGATTTCCAGGCGGCTCCAATTAGCCGCCTTTTTAATTTGCACAAGTTCAAGTTAAGAGACCTAATTTTCGCAATCTAAAGCCACATGAGTACTTATGAGTGATAAAAAACGAGCAATGAATTTTCATTCATTGCTCATCACTTTCTAAAATAAGGGGTCTCTTAGCCAGGCAATGATTCGGGCGTGTGCGTTTACTTTTCAAACTCTCTTTACCCGCCGGTCTGGCAATGAATTCATTTATTGCTTCTTTATATGCAAACTCTTCTGCTGCATATAACTCCAATAGGATATTACGGAAGCAATAACCTGACAACCTCAGCTAATTGAGATCTTCTTCAAGAAATTTGCCTATAAAAGTACCGTCTTCATCGTAAACATATACCCAGATCGCTCCGTCTTCAAAGACTTTTACATATGTATAACCTGCATGGTCCCAGTCAATTGATGTCTGTACAGGGTCAGTATTTAAATTATCAGCTTTTAACTGGTTGAATCCGAAACCAAGACTAAGGGTAAGTGTGAGTGTTAAGATAATTTTTTTCATTGTTGTTTTTTCCGTTATTTTTGTTCAGGGTGAATTATTTATTAACTTCATTACTAACATAACCTATTGGATAATGCTCTGCTGATACAAATATGCCGCAGAGTTGCTTGAATTTCCTATGAGTTCTGTCATATTCTGCTGAATTTCTTTATTTTTTGCATATTCTATTGCTATTTATGGGATTGCAATTAAATTTAGAGTTGCTTATAATTGAGCAAATTAAACTACCCAAAGTGCTGGAATATGCGTTTTTGGAAATACTTGAATCCCTTTCAAGAGATGAACTAAGATCATTCAGAAGGTTTTTGCTCTCGCCTTACTTCAACAGGAGCAAAAAAGTAGTAAAGCTATATGATAATATCATAAAGTTTTACCCTAATTTCGAGAGTCCAAAGCTGAACAAGGAATACCTTCACAAAAAGATCAGCCCCCTTTTGGCTTACAACGAGATAACCATGAGGCGGCTGCTGTTCGACCTGCAGA
>JAUQWT010000220.1 GCA_030835005.1 Ignavibacteria bacterium
CACTCCTTCCGGACCCAGCGATTTTATATGCGAAAGTCCTAATCCCGTTATGCTTAGCGTTAATGCATCAAGCTCCATCTTCGCATCAGTGTAACTTCTTGTTTCCTTTAAAAGAACAACTCTTGCAATTACCCTGGCAAACTCTTCGATCATTCTTATTATGTAGTCTTTTCTTTCCATATGCCGGCCCACAATTAATAATGTGCCGGGGACCATCAACCCCGGCACTGTTTACTGCATCTTTGCTGCGTACTACTATCAACTAACCACTTTTTAAATTACATTTTCCTTAAAAAACCTGATTATTTTATCTCGATTTGTTTTTCAACTATCTTTGCGGCTTCTGTTTTTGGCAGAGTAATATTCAGAACGCCGTTGTTATAGTCAGCCGAGATCTTATCAACTACTACTTCTGAAGGAAGCGTGAAGCTTCTTGAGAATGATCCGAAATTCCTTTCGATCCTGTAATAGTTTTTGTTTTCATCTTTCTGCTCAGAATTCTTTTCGCCGCTGATAGTTAATATATCGCCTACGATATTAATCTTAATATCATTCTTATCAACACCGGGTACTTCTGCGTGAACAAATAAATTGTCTTTATCCTCAGTTACATCGACCCTGGGTGTAAAAGCATTGCTTCCAAAAGGTTTAACACCCCAATCACCGCTAAAGGGTGAATCAAAATCTTCAAAGAACTTCTTCAGTCTTTTTTCGACGTTTGAGAGTTCATGAGCCGGTCTGAATTTTACTAATGTCATTTAAAAATCCTCCTAATATTTTTTGTTTATTATGTTTTTGTTTTCACTAACATGTATTACAATCTCCGTGCCAAATTTTTTGTTGAAATTCTGCTTTAAAATCACTTTTGGCTATAAGTCTCTTTGACAAAATGTACACTAAAAATGGCAGAAATTACACTATTATGAAATAATTTCCATTTCTATATGTCATTTTGTCACAGCCTTGATTTTCATCTAATTTTTTGCTTATTTTGTAATAGCTCACCTTCATTTTAATAGCAGATGATATGGATAAAGAAATTGTTTATACTGATCTGGCACCTGAACCGATAGGGCCGTATTCACAGGCTGTTAAGATATCTTCTCAAAACAATTCATTGTTATATACATCGGGTCAAATCGCAATCAATCCGTCAACTTCGATATTTGAAGGCGGCGATATTAAAGAGCAAACAAGACTCGTTTTGGAGAACATTAAAGCAATATTAAATGATTCCGGCTCCGGTTTAGAGAAGGTAATAAAAACGACTGTATTTTTAAGGACAATGGATGACTTCACAGAAATGAACAAAGTATATGCTGAATTTTTTGGCAGCTCAAAACCTGCACGAAGTACAATTGCAGTTTCGGGATTGCCGAAAGATGCACTGGTTGAAATTGAGACTATAGCTTTCCTATAAGATTTTTCAGGATGCTATGCAGCCTGGACCAAACAATATTACAGAACTTAAATAAATAATACTATGCCCCTTGAAGCATTCGAAATAAAAGAACGTACACTCAGGGTTTCACATATGGCTGAAACACTGGTAGCTTCAGAAATAATTAAGCTCGCCGGCGAGATAAATGAAAAGATCAAAAATGGCGCGCAGATTTATAATCTTACTATTGGCGATTTTGACCCGAAAGTATTCCCGATACCCATAGAGCTTGAAGAAGAGATAATCCGGGCCTACAAGGAGCACGCCACAAATTACCCGCCAGCAGACGGACTATTGGAAACACGGCAGGCTGTTTCAAAATTCCTTCTTAGCAGAGAAGGTATTGAATATGACCCAAAGACTGAGATACTTATGTCAGCAGGGGCCAGGCCTCTGATATATGCAGCATATCAAACACTGGTTCAGCCCGGCGATACTGTCATATTCCCTGTGCCTTCATGGAACAATAACCATTACACGCATCTTTCACATGCTAAAAAAATAGAGATCATTGCAACACCTGAAAATCATTTCATGCCGACTGCTGCAGATATCAGGCCATATCTGAAGGATGCTGCCCTGGTAGCACTTTGTTCTCCGCTCAACCCAACAGGCACCGTTTTTTCAGAAGATGACCTGCGTGAGATCTGCGAAGCTATAGTCGATGAAAATAATTCCCGTGGAGATAAAGAAAAACCGCTGTACTTAATGTATGATCAGATATATTGGGTATTGACGTATGGCGAGACAAAACATTTTAATCCTGTTTCGCTTGTTCCCGAAATGAAAGATTACACTATCTTTATTGACGGGCTTTCGAAAGCATTTGCTGCAACCGGCGTTAGGGTTGGCTGGTCAGTTGGCCCGGCAAGAGTTATTGGCAAAATGAAATCGATCTTATCTCATCTGGGTGCATGGGCGCCAAAAGCCGAACAAGTTGCAACGGCAAGGTATCTTAACAGAATTGAGGATGTTGAAAATTACCTGCAGGGATTTAAGAAAGAAGTGCATGACAGGCTAGACGGATTTTACAACGGATTTATGGAACTGCAAAAAGAAGGTTTCAAAGTAAACGCAATTGCGCCACAGGCAGCAATTTATTTGACCGTGCAGTTCGACCTTCATGGTATGAAGAAAGAAGACGGGTCGGTTCTTGCAACCACAAAGGATATCACAAAATACCTGCTGGAAGAAGCTCATGTTGCTATCGTTCCCTTCTATGCATTTGGCGATGACGAGAATTCAACGTGGTACCGTTTATCGGTAGGCACATGCCGTTTAGAAGAAGTAGATCTTGTTATTAAGAGTCTAAGGAAGACTCTGGCAAAGTTATCTTAGTTACCACGGTTTAAGCTTAATGATTTCGGGAAATGGTGATAGCATGAGTCACGAAGAGAATTTCAGAAATTCTTGATGATTTTTACATTCAATAAATTAAACATCATTTATCATGAAAAAATTTACACTCTTTTTCATTTTAGCCCTGAGCGCCGGCTTTCTTTATTTCTCCCAGCCTCCGTTCCAGAATAGTAAAATTATAAATTACTATTACTATCAGGGCCAGAAGTTCTATTTGCAGGAGCGCACTGATGTTGTCTTTGTTCAGCTCAAAGAAAATGTTTCAGAGCAGACTGCAAAAGATGTACTATCCGGATATCCCTACATTGATCTCACACGCACAAACATTAAGACTAATGATAATAATTTCCTCAGCCTCAGAACAGGGATGACCAGCTCTGAATACATTAACTTAGTTAATGACCTTAAGCAGAACCAGATCTTTGAGAGTGTTAATTATGCATATTCGCCTGTTGGCATACTTGATAATACGACCTTTTACGGGATGAATGATTACCTGATCCTGCAGTTCAAACCAAACTATAACCGCCAGCAGATCGATCAGATAAATAACTCAAGAGGTGTAGAGATCGTTGAGCGTATTGATGTATCGGGCGGAGAGACTTTTCTGGCAAGAGTTACTCAGTCTGCAGATTACAACGCCATGGAAATGTCTAACAGATATTATGAGGAGGGATTAGTGAATTATTCAGAGCCAAGTTTGTATGCAACCAATGTTCTGTGTGATACCGTGAATGATCCTTTTTATCCTCAACAATGGAGCTTAAGGAATGTTGGCAATAATGTTCCGACGAATCCGCCAAATGTTATTGCAGATGTTGATATGGATGTCGACAGCGCTTGGAACAT
>JAUQWT010000221.1 GCA_030835005.1 Ignavibacteria bacterium
CAAAAGTGAGAAGGAACGAAAGCCGAAGTCTAACTGCCTTTAGATGTATAAAGGGAACGGTTTTCCCGGGAGAAGCTGGCATTCTCTCCCAGTATCAAAAATACAATCCTGTAAAACCCATTTCCTATGATATTGGGCATAGAATCTTATGACCTATCATTTTTGCTGATTCCTGCCCAAAATCACAATATTTGCTCTTTTGTAACAAGACTCCCTGATACAGGAAAAAAGAAACCCGTCTCAAAGAACGGGCTCTCTTGGCAGTGTCTCAGAAACAATTCTAAATACTTACTTTATCAGAACAATCCTCTTTACCGAAGAAAGGTCATACCCTTCGCTCTTAACATTGAACCTGTAGAAATATATACCGCTTGCAAGATCGCTGCCATTAAACTCTGCTGTATGGTAGCCGCTTTCAACAAGACCATTTACAAGAACTTTTACTTCTCTGCCGGTAATATCATACACAATCAAAGTAACATAACCGTCAACAGATAGTCTAAAATCTATTTTTGATGCCGGGTTTGACGGGTTTGGATAATTTTGGAACACTTCTGATGCTGCGGGAGGTTTTATCAAAACAGAATTTGCAGGATTGAAATATTCGAAATTACCGTTATAATCAATTTGCTTCAGTCTGTAAAGATATATCCCTTTGTTTAATCCCTTATCTAAAAATGAATAATTATGTGCTTCTGTAGTTGTACCATGACCTGTTTCAAAACCTATCTTGATCCAGCTTACATTTGGGGTGTTATTAATTGCTTTCCGCTGAATTTCAAATCCGCTGTTATTGATCTCTGAAAGAGTCTTCCAGCTTAGCGTAACTGAATTCTCCGCCGAAAAAGTATTAAATTCCGCCATCTGTACCGGAAGCGGATTGCCTGCATTACCGCCCAATGAATATTCATAGTATGCCGTAATTCCAGTTAGAGCATAATTCCTGTTATCCTCATCCAGGACTGCCGTTGGAACTTCAAACCATGTTGAGGAAAACCTGCTTCTTCTCAAAAGCTTCAGGCTTGCAACATCTAACACACCGGCAACCCCGCTGAAATCTATCAATATGTCGCTTGTAACAATTCCCCATTCATAAACACCCCAGACAATATTTGATCTCCTGTCAATTCCTGCGGGGAAATCCTCTCCGCTAGTAACCGGAGATCCGGTAGCTGAACCATAGACATATACAGCAAGATTATTAGTATTAGTTGGTGTTGATGTAATGGTTGCTTGAATTGTAGATCCCAGTACGCCAAAACTGGTAGGATCCTGAGTGGTAATAAATTTTGCAGAATCGCCCATCGAAGCAGTAGATCTCTTCCATTGTGTGGTTTCTGACGCATCTATTATGCCGTACCATGTCATACCGGTTCCCGTTCCCAGATCATCTAATCTGGGTTTAGTTATCCACGGATTCTGCAAAACCAAACTGTAAACATCGTTTGATACAATAGTATTTGTTTCACCTGCACCATCACCTGCTACAGTAACTATTTGTTTATTTGCCCAAGCGTTAGTTACCCAGCTCTTATCGTTGTCATAAATCCGGTAAACCGGCGATGATGAGGTATCATGTACATCAACAAGTGCAGAGTAGAACGTTCCGTTCACCTGCATTGAACCATGGTCTATAACAGTAGTTCCGGTTGACTGGTTAAAATTCCAGTAACTCACCAGCGATGTTGTATCAACCGTTAATGCAGAAAACATTTGTTCTTTTATTTCTTCCTGGGTTAATGCTCTTTTATATATTCTTATCTCATCCAGCTCTCCGGCAAAAAGCCTGTAGCCGCTTGGCAATCTGCCGATATTTAATCTGTAAAGTGCACTATATGGATTAATGCTCCCGCTGAGATTATCATCTGTGCTTTCCAATACGCCATTCACATAAATCTTGAGTGTTTTAAAAGGGTCGGTGTTATCATAAACTCCAACTACAAAATACCATGTATTATTAGACGGGCTTGTTGAAGATGTAATGCTCCTTCTTGATGATGTTGTTTTCACATCCCATTGAAAATAGTTGTTGGAATTAGAATGCTGAAGCCAGAACTGACCGTTATCTTTCACATTATGCTTGTCAATTGTCACAATATCAGCATTCCTGCCTTCCTGCTCGTTGTGATTATTCATGTAATTCTGCGGATTCACATTCCATTTTACCCAGGCGCAAACTGTAACCTGATCTGTAAATCCGTAATCGGGTGAACCCATGTCAATAAAATCACCATGAGCCAGGTAATTTTCATTGTAAAGGTCTATCGCATTTCCTCCTGCCTGAGCTGATGCCCTGGAAACGGTAAGCAAACCTATGATAATAATAGTTAAATAGACTAAGGGTCTTGTTACTCTAGTTTTATACATTTTGATATTTTTGAATAAAGGTTTATAAGTTTATTCTGTTACTAATTTATACTATAAATCTTTGCCTAAACATACTACATACATGGTATAAATTCACATCTATAATTGTCATAAAATATTATGACCAACAATCATGGGGTTTGAAAATATTTTTATGTGAAGCGTTAAGGAGGTTCAAAAAAACCTAATTAGTAAGGTCCGTTAGGAACTACCTGTAGATCCGGTTCTCACCAATGGCATGCGTTGATTTCTGCAAATAAGCATATAGCTTCCGGTTCAGATCTTCCGCAATTATTCTTTTCGCCTGGTATAGATCGTTCTTAAGAAGTGGGTCTTTTTTGTATTCATATAGTTTTGGCTGATTTTCGAGGTCATTCATAACGACATAATCCTCCGCCATGATTGCATAAAAAGGAGTGTACTTCAAAATTACGTATCTGCCAATAGCTGTATCAAGCAGCGAAGAGCCCATGGATGAATGAACAGCAGGTATTTTTAAGATATCAACTATTGTCGGCAGAATGTCAGACTGGCAAGCCGGCCTGGATATTCTGCTTGAGTTCAGAACTCCGGGCGCGTAAAGCAGCAGCGGTGAATGGAACGTACTTATAAAATTATTCCTTGAAGTGTACATTGTATGATCGCTTGTAAAAATAAAAAGCGTATTGGCATACCACCGTTCATTGACGGCTCTGGCAAAGAATTCCCTTAAACTGTGGTCGGAATACCTAATAGACCTTTCGAAATCCGGCTCATTCTTATAAGCATCAAACAAACTTAGACGGTCAGCCGGAATCTTGAAGGGTTCATGTGAAGAAAGCGAAAAGATCACAGCACAAAAAGGCTCCGGGGTTGAACTCAATACTCTCTCGGTTTCAATGAAAAATGGCTCATCGCAAACACCCCACATACCGTCGGTTTTTTCATCCGTAAGATCGGGGTAAGATTCCTTGCCGTAATATTTTGTGAACCCTGCAATATTGCTGAAAGCGTCAAAACCCATCGTTCCGGTAATTCCCCCATGATGGAAGCTTGTAGTATAACCCTGCTCCTGTAAAATAGAACCAAGCCCCCTGAACCTGTATGTCTCTTCAACTGAACCGATTATTGATACATTATAAATTGCGGGGAGCGATGCAAGGATCGATGGAATTCCTTCTATTGAACGCTGACCATTTGAATAGAAATTTGTGAACAAAACTCCGCCGGCAGCAAGACTATCAAAAAATGGTGTCCTGCTTATACCTCCGTTTATGCTCCCAACCTGTGCGGCTGACCAGCTTTCCATTATAAATATCACTACGTTCAATTTGTGCATCTCTTCTTGCGGAATTTTCTTTCTCATGAACGGGTATTCTTTATCAATGAATACTTCATCTTTGGACCTAAGCATTCCGTCTATTATGTCATTAGCTTCATGCTCTGTCATAAGATCCAGTACGGGAAGCTTGTCCTGAAAGTAACTCTGCATAACAGTATAAGTACTGTTCAGTGTTAAATATCCTAACTGCGAATTGCTGCTGGGGAAAGCATTTGCTATTCTGATAGGTTTCATCTGAAGACCGCCGCGTATTGCAATGGTACAAAGCACTCCTATCACAACAAACGAAAGTACTGCCCGCAAATACGAAAAAGACATTTTGAACTTAGATGAAAGTTTCTTGTAAAGCATTCTTGAAATTATAATAATTAAAACACCAATAATTATCAGAATAACAAGCAGTCCAGAATAATCAATAGCCAGCCCCGGACTCATTCTTATTATATCCGGCAGCATTGTGTAGGGCTCATAAAGAAGCCTGCGCTCAACTGCAGGGTAGTATACATAATCGGCTATGTTAAGTGCAATTGCAGCCGTGTTAATGACAATAAACAGAACAAATGCTGTAACTCTGTAAAGGCGTAATCTCCAGAGATCTAACGGAAAGTTCAAAAGAAGTAACACAGGCAGGTTGATCATAACTACAGCAGAAAGATCGAACCTTATCCCATAAACAAAGCTTGTTATGATCTCATGGTTCGAATTTGCCGTAAAAAGTGAGTGATTGAAAATATAAAAGCCGGCTCTAAGCAGAGAATATACTGCTAATAATAGTGCAGCAAAGGCAGCACTTAATAATATGTTCTGCGAGAATATATAACCAGCGACCTTCTTCAAAAAAATGATTTTCCCTATTTGACCTGTTATTGCTGCGTTTTTCTATTAACTGAGTCCGAAAATACATTAAGCCGGTATTTGCTACAATGCATAAAAATAGATTTTGCCCATAAAAAAAGAGCCTTGCAATTACGCAACGCTCAATTAGGAAGAAAAATATTCTCTGAAACGTTTAACCGAACACAAATCCAACTACCATGATCACTAGCAAGATCGTCAGTGTTACACCGATATAAATATTACTGCTTTTGTTTACTTCGTTCATTTGCTGCTTTTCCATGTTTGTCTCCTTATTAAAAAGTGGAATTTGTTTGGTTAATTATTTCTTTCATTACCAATATACCCTAATGATGACTAAGCGACAATCACTGTAACACGTTATAAATGATAATTGCTGATATTGATAGAATATGCTCTATAAACAAGAAATCTGCCGCCCTTTAAGACAGCAGATCCCTTTTTTGCCGGATACATGTAATCTTATCCTTTAACCCAACAGCAGTCCAAGAATAATAATTACAAAAAAAATTGTTATTGTTCCGGCAATGAACAAGTTGCTTCTGTGCATAAATGAAGATATATCTGTTTTCATTTTTTATTTACCTCTTCGCATAAATGTTGTAAAGTAATT
>JAUQWT010000222.1 GCA_030835005.1 Ignavibacteria bacterium
ATAGCAACTGACCTGAGGCCGGATATTCTGGATAAGCTTGGACTTGTTGAGGCAATTGAGTGGCATGCCGGTGAATTTGAAAAGCGTTCTGGTATTAAGTGCAGTTATGATCTCTGCGAGCAGAATTTTGAGCTCAGCAACGAAAAGGCAATTAGCATGTTTAGAGTACTGCAGGAGACCCTCACAAATGTTATGAGGCACTCTGAAGCAAATAAAGTTAAAGTAAGTTTGGCAAATCAGAATAGTTTTCTGAACCTGCAAATTGAAGATAACGGCAAAGGTATAACTGAGGAGGAAATAGAAAGATCAACTTCACTCGGTATCTTAGGCATGAGAGAAAGAATATCTCTGCTTGGGGGAATTTGGCGCATAGAAGGTAGTAAAGATAAAGGGACAAAAGTGACAATAAGCGTGCCGCTTGATGCAGTTTGACTGTAACAAAATCAATTACAAGCCTTTAGTTAATTAAACTATTTGAGAGCCTGAGGCATAAAGTTATATTTGTGCGGTTAGTTGATCTGCCCTCATGATTTCAGGAATTATCCCCTTATAAGATCAAAGATGCCTTAAAGGGCATTCACAGTTTATTAGTTCAGCATAAAGCTTTTTCCCGGAAGCTTTGCTGAACTTTTTTTATATGCAATTTGTTCAATTGCGTAAAGTACTCAATGAATTCATTGTAATTGTAGAGGAAGGATTGCAGGCTAAATGATAGTTATCTTTAATGGAATTGTGATAATTTATTGAAGTGAACTTGGGCATAATTTTGATTAAATTTGCGATTACGAAAAATTAGAACATGAAAATAGAAGATCTGACACCCCAGCAGCGGGAAAAACTATCGGAATTTGGTGTAAATACTTGGTTTGTTATGGAGTTGCTTGAAAACTACCTCAACAATCCGGGCTCTGTTGGTGAAGACTGGCAAAATCTCTTTGGCAGCCTTAATATAGTAACAAATGGAAAGCACCTTTCTTCAGCTGCGGGAAGCCAAAATACAGGCCTTGCAGAAAACAAGAGAATTGAAACCGGCACTTACGTAAACTTTCAGTCAAAGCCGCAGGTAATCCTGCCGCTTCCGAATCTACAAGGCGGCGAGGAAGCTGTTCAGATAAAAGGGGCCGGCGAGAGAATCATAGAGAACATGACTGCCAGCCTTTCGATCCCTATAGCAACTTCATTTCGCTCAATCCCCGTGAAAGTTCTTGAAGAGAACCGTATTACAATAAATACGCATCTGAAGAAGAGAAATGCAGGAAAAATTTCATTTACTCATATAATCGGATGGGCTATTGTTAAAGCTATTGATGCAATACCTGCTTTGAATAATTCATTCACTATAATAGACGGCAACCCCTACATTGTGAAAAAATCTGATATAAACTTGGGGCTTGCTGTTGATCTTGAAAAGAAAGACGGCTCGAGGTCTCTAATTGTACCGAATATCAAAAAAGCAAATACGATGAACTTTAAGCAGTTCTTCGATGCATATAATGATATAATCAACCGCTCAAGAGCAGGCAAGATCGAGATCCCGGATTTCCAGGGGACAACAATTACACTTACTAATCCCGGAACTATCGGAACAGTTGCGTCACAGCCAAGGCTAATGACAGGACAGGGCGCGATAATTGCAACAGGTGCGCTGGATTACCCCGCTGAATACATGGCAGTTACAAAAGATATTATTACTTCACTTGGCATCAGCAAAGTAATGAACATTACCAGCACATATGATCATAGGATTATTCAGGGAGCAGAGTCAGGAATGTTTCTGCAGAAGATGCATAAACTTTTAATAGGCGAGGACGGATTCTACGACGAGATATTCAGCGACCTAGCAATGCCGGTGAAACCGGTACTCTGGAAAGTAGACTACAATCCGGAAGATTTTGGCGGTATTGATAACTTAGAAGAGATCGAAAAGCAGGCAAAGGCAATACAGTTCATTAATATGTACCGTGTGCGCGGACATTTGCTTGCAAATCTAGACCCGCTGAAACCAACCCCCAAATATCATCCTGAGCTGGATCCCTCAACATACGGTTTTACCGTTTGGGATTATGACAGAGAGTTCATTACTGCAAGACTTGCGGGATTAAGAACTGCCACACTAAGAGAGATCTTAAATATTCTTCAGAAAACTTATTCCGAGAATATCGGTGTTGAATACATGCATATTCAGGACCCGAAACAGAAATTCTGGCTACAGGACAAGATGGAGCCGTTTAAGAATCAGCCAAGTTTTACTAAAGATGAGAAAAAACATATACTTTACAAGCTAATTCAGGCCGAAAACTTTGAAAAGTTTGTTGATAAGAAGTACATCGGGCATAAGAGGTTTTCTCTTGAAGGCTCAGAAACAATTATTCCGCTTCTTGATTTTCTGCTGGCGCTTGCAGCAAAAGATAATGTAGATGAGCTGGTGCTGGGTATGGCACACAGGGGAAGGCTGAATATACTTGCCAATATTATTGGTAAAAAAATGCAGGAGATATTTTCTGAATTCGAGGATATCTTTGATGTTGATTCAGTTGAGGGTTCGGGGGATGTTAAATATCACTTAGGTGCGGCGGGAGTGTATGAGACAATGTATGGAGATGATATTAACGTTTCGGTTGCATCAAATCCAAGCCACTTAGAGTTTGTTAATCCCGTTGTGGAAGGTATTGTACGGGCAAAGCAGACAATGATGAATGATATTACCAGGGATAAATTCATTCCCGTGCTGATACATGGCGATGCTGCAATTGCCGGTGAAGGAATCGTGGCAGAAACACTTAATCTTTCACAGTTAAGGGGATACAGCACAGGCGGCACAATTCATATAATAATCAATAATCAGATTGGTTTCACCACAAGCCCGGTTGATGCGCGTTCAACAGTATATGCCTCAGATGTTGCAAAGATGATACAGGCTCCTATATTTCATGTAAACGGCGACGACCCTGAAGCAACAATGCTTGTCACAAAGCTGGCATACGAATACAGAATGAATTTTGATAAAGATGTTGTTATAGATGTTTATAGCTACCGCAGGCTTGGGCACAACGAGTCAGACGAACCCGCATTTACACAACCGGTTTTGTATAAGGCAATCCGCAATCATGATTCTGTTAAGACCATTTACCAGAAGAAACTTCTTGAGGAAAAGATAGTTACGGCAGAAGATATCAAGGCAATGGAGGAAGAGATTTACAATGTTATGGATAGCGGCTATACTAAAGCTCATGAAAGAGAAGCACAGTTCAGGGCAGACTCTCCGATAAGGCTTACGAAAGAGGAGATAAAGAAGCTTCGCTCGCACCAGTTTGAAAAGATCACGATGAAAGATCTGAATAAAGTTGTTGAAACAATAACAACATTACCCGAGAATTTCCATCTTCATCCAAAATTAAAGAAATTCATTGAATCACGAAGAGAGTTTTTGACAGGAGATGTAAAAGTAGACTGGGCATTTGCAGAGGCTCTTGCATTCGGCACACTTTTGCTGGAAGGTATTCCCATAAGGCTAAGCGGCCAGGATAGCGCAAGAGGTACGTTTTCACAAAGGCATATTGTACTTACCGATATGGAGACTGAGGAAGAGGTTATTCCGCACAATAACATAGCACCGGGGCTGGCGAAAATAGAGCCGCTTGACAGTCTCCTTTCCGAGGCGGCAGTGCTTGGATTTGAGTTTGGTTACAGTACGGCTGATCCTTTAACTCTTGATCTATGGGAAGCGCAGTTTGGTGATTTTGCAAATGCGGCACAGGTCATAATTGATAATTTCCTGACTGCTTCTCATGATAAATGGAACCTTCCAAGCAATCTTGTAATGCTTTTGCCGCACGGACAGGAAGGTCAGGGGCCGGAGCACTCAAGCGCAAGGCTTGAAAGATTCTTGACTCTCTGTGCTGATGATAACATAACGGTATGCAATCCTTCAACACCCGTACAGTATTACTATCTGTTAAGAACACAGGGGAAATATACACGCCGCAGGCCGCTTGTTGTAATGACTCCTAAGAGCCTGCTTAGACTGCCCGAGGCTCGTTCTGATAAGAATGAATTTGTTGACGGAAAATTCAAGCTTGTGATTGATGATGAGGAAATCGCGAACAAGAACGAAGTAAAAAGAGTTCTGTTGACTAGCGGAAAATTTTATTATGATCTGGCAAAATACCGGAAGGAAAATAATATAACTGGCACTGCTATAGTGAGAATTGAAAGATATTATCCGTATCCTTCGGAGGAGATAAAAGAGGTATTAAAACAATATGAAAATGCGAATGAAGTAATCTGGGCTCAGGAAGAACCGCATAATATGGGTGCGCTGATCTTCATGTCTTACAGG
>JAUQWT010000223.1 GCA_030835005.1 Ignavibacteria bacterium
TAATGTTATTCTGGAAGTAACAGCTATCAGGCGGAATCCTGCCCGGATTGACATTCAGGGTATCAATATAGAAGACCATGTAAGACCTGATATCAAATACAGTATTATAGAAAATGTTTATCTTACGGTATGAATCATATATGGAGGGATTAGAAGTATCATCAAACCAGCCAAATGCTGTGCCAGTGCCATGAATGAAATTGTTGCAGATATCAATATTTCGTACAATGCTATCAAGCGGATAAGTTGGATGATTGTTTTCTGCCGCCCAGAATATACCGCTTGAACGGGCAATGTAAGTTCCTGCGCTGTCATATTTCCTGTTATAATAATCGCCGTTAACCCTTAGTCTGTTTCTTTGTATAACTCCGTAACGCGAGTTATCAGAATAAATGCAGGCGCTGAAACAATCCTCTACGCGGTTATCTTCAATAACAAAATCTCGGGCTCTTTCAACAACAATGCCTTCGCCCCACACGTTATGCACGTAATTACCCCTGAACGTTACGTTCCGGCAAGACTGAAGTGAGGCGGGAACAAGAAATGTACCGAGTGCAAAATCCCAACCGCCATTAACGCCTACTGCCTGCAGCCTGTTCCTGAGGCACACGCTATCAATCACGCAGTTTTCAACAGTAACATCTCTTGCCTGAACAAGTATTCCCTGCCGCCAGCAATCATAAGCCCTGCAATTACTTATTTTGACAAACTGGCTGATCCTGTTTTGCGCTTCCATGTCACTCACAACCCGGAAACCGGATGCCTGCGGATTCCCTTTTACCGTAATGTTTTTGATATCTACATACTTTGAGCTTTGCACTCCAAGTATTGCCTTCCAGTCGTTGGGCGTACCACCGGCTCCATCAAGGGTAACATTCACACAATTAAACGGCCTGATATATATCCAGTATGTTTGAGGAACATCACCCCTTATAAGTTCATCTCGCACTCCGGTGTGATACGTTCCGAGGATATATATAGTATCACAATGCACGCTGCTTAAGGTCCACCCGAGTTTTTCGATAGTTTTGTATGGATTTCCCTGTGAGCCGTTACCGGTAATATCGCTGCCGTTGGTAGGGTCAACGAATAATCTTGTGCTGAATACAACAGAAGTACAAAAGAAAAAAATGACTGCAAGTAGTAATAGTTTTTTCATTTCCTCATCTTTTGATAATAAGTTCTTAAACAAAAACAGGGTTCCCCTCGTTTACAAACGAGAGAAACCCCCTATCATCGCGTGAAAAAATTTGAATCGGCCTGTTCAAACATATATAATTTTAATTGTTTGTGCAAGTAAAAATTGACCCCCTTGCCTGCGGTCCTGTCCGGCTAAGACGGAAGGGGCTTTATGAGTGCAATATCTTCATCATAGAAAGAAACGTTAATTATTGGTATTTTTGCAGATTACACCAATAACTCTAAACAATGTAAGCAAGGTTCAATGGATCCTTCGCTTGCGCTCAGGATAAAAATCATGGCAGAAAAATACTTAAATCTAATTAACGGTGAGTGGAAAGCTCCCTCAACCGGAAAATTTATCGAGAACCGCAATCCCGCTGATAAGTATGACTTGATCGGCTTATTTCCCGCCTCGGCAAAGGAAGATGTTTACGAAGCAGTACGAGCGGCAAAAATTGCATTTGAAAAATGGCGTTTGATTCCCGCTCCAAAGCGCGGCGACGTGCTGAAAACCGTTGGTGATATGATGCTTGCGCGAAAGGATGAAATATCTTTTGAGATGACCCGTGAAATGGGCAAGGTGTTTGCCGAAACAAAAGGCGATACTCAGGAAGGCATAGATACGGCCTACTACGCAGCAAGCGAAGGCAGAAGACTTTTCGGACTTAACGCGCCAAGCGAGCTTCCCAATAAAATGAATTTGAGTTTCCGCGTTCCAATAGGCGTTGGCGGATTCATCTCTCCGTGGAACTTCCCTATGGCAATCCCAACATGGAAGCTCTTCCCCGCTTTAGTCTGCGGCAATACGGCAGTCTTTAAACCGGCTGAGCTTAC
>JAUQWT010000224.1 GCA_030835005.1 Ignavibacteria bacterium
TAAGTATAAGTGTAATCTTTTTCGCGGACTATGAACATTCCCAAACCGAAGAGACCATAAATACTGAACTTGGAATCATTGTTGAAATTCCCGAAAATAAAATTGCCGTTAACATAGTATAGATCTCTGAATCTCGTCTCCGGGTTTGAGACATAACTGCTGTATCCGTAATAAGGATAGTAATAATCATCCCTTTTGATCCTTCCATAAGAAAGATCAAGTCTGACGGCCTTGTTTTCATCAAGAGGTTTAAGCGCAGAAAACTGCAGGCTGAACCCTGCTTTTTTTTGCGAGTTGTAACCATCTTCAAAACTGCTGGGGATAATAACTCCCCCGCCAAGAGAAAACATGGCCTTGAATATCTTTGGGGAAGCATTTTTTGATATATTAAATATATCATCCTTCCTTATACGCGAAGTGCCGGATTCACCCACTACGTAAGCATAAACAGAATCCTGCTTCACAACTTTGCCTATGATCTCCTTTTCGTTGTAAAGTGTGATACGGTACTTTTGACCGGTTATCAGACTGTCCATTATAGTCTCATCCTGGGATTGGATCTGAAGTATGAAGCCTGATACGAAGATAAGAAATAATGCAGGGGACAAGTGCAGTTTGCTCAGCAAAAGCTTTTGGTAAGTTTTCATACAATGTCAAAATGATTTACAAAAAACTACTTAGTAGATCTCATTTTCTCATGATGTAAAAATGCTTGATGGAAATCCTCACTTCAAGGCAAAATAAATGCCGTAAAAGGAGAATATAAGCTCAAATTTTACAGTAAATTAGTCAGTGAGGATATTAGGACGGCATCATGTCTCGTAAGGGAATTTCAAATGGAAGGAAAAACCGTTTTTTTCTTCACAAAGCCCTTTCTTTCCGTCAATCTGTGCTGCCAGTGAATTAATAAGCTGATATCCAAGTGTAGTGGGATTCTTAAGGTCAATTTCTTTCGGAATTCCGCAGCCATTATCTTCATACTCAAGAGTGCAGAACTTTTCATCACAATTGATCCTCAGATGAATGAAACCTTCCTGCGAAGATTTGAATGCATGGCGGATTGAGTTTGTTACAAGTTCGTTAATTATTAACCCAAAAGGAATTGCCTGGTCTATACTGATAGGAAGTTTTGCGCAATCCAGTTCATAACGGATGTTATGGCTATCAGCGGAGTAAGAACTCAGCAAGTGCTCTAACAGTTCTTTAATGCAGTCTTTGTAATCTATATTATGAAGATCACCGCTGCCGTAAAGTTTTTCGTGTATTACGCTCAGGGCTTTTACGCGGTTCTCACTAAGCTTTATCAGATCTTTCAGCTTCCGATCGGTCAGGATCCCTTCCTGCAGTCTTAATAGGCTTAGAATTATCTGCAGGTTGTTCTTAACCCTGTGGTGGATTTCCTTTAGCATTAACTCTTTTCTCAAGAGCGCCTTATTGAGTTCATCATCTCTTTGCCTCCGCATCAAATAAACTGCAAGCATCTGGGCAACTGAATCCAATAGCTGCTTTTCTTCTTCAAGAAAGGGGCCGCAAAATGCTTGTGGTCTGTCTTCAAGATAAACTACCTCGATCATGCCTTTTTCATTCTGAACTTCAAAATCTGAAGAAAGGATACTTTTAGTAAGTTTGAAATTACCGTTTTGAGCCGTGTAAATTCCAAATGTTATTCTGCTTGAAGTAATCTCAGGGAACTGGAAAGCATTCACAATAACGGAAACAATTTTGAGCAGTATCCGCTCATAAGTTTCCTGGTTGGAATATAATATCTTTGAAATTTCATGGAGGGCTGTTAATTCCTTTACTCTTTCCTTCAATCGATCGACGGGATTCATTTATAATAACTTTGCACTCATCAGTTCAATAAAGGCCGCTTAACTTAATAAGCTAATATAACAATAATTTACAGATAAGTAAATAGCTCTCATACAGATTTGTCTCGGAGTAATTTACGTTATGATCCAGCAATGGCCTGTGTCAACTTCCAATCCGTTCATTCTCAAATACAAAAAGAGCTGCATTTTATAACCAGTCAGCCACTTAAGGCTGGTTTCAATAATTGCCTGCCCAAGCGGCATTTGTTCACGCCAGGGTATCGTCACGGTTTTGCTTATCATATATTCATCATTAAACATGTCGAAATACCCTTTGATCTTCTCCCACTCCGCATCCATTCTTTCCGGGAACTCTTCCGGCTTCATTGTTTCGCCAAACTCCCAGTTGCGCTCATAAAGAGTGTACAGTCTCTCCTTATCAGTTTCAAAATAGCTTTCTAAACATGAGCCTGAGCACCACGTCAAGTAGCGCAGCAGTTCAAGAGTTGTACGCATGCCTTCAACCGGTTTAAAATCATACAATTCCTTCGGCAAAAGTGTAAATAATCTCTTGCATACATTGATTTCCTTTTCGAGGGTTTTTAAGATTTGTTCTTTATGTGTCATAGTTTTCTCAATCTGAGCGAAGCGACCCGTCCGCCTACTGGCGGAAGAATCCACTGTTTGTTATTGGTTAATCATGGTTTAGAAGTACTTGAAATAAAAATTCTGCCAAAAGATGAAAACATTAAAGCATGGTACAACACAATGACAAGAGGAACTGCAATAAACAGTATATGCGCGCCATAATAATAAAGGTAATATAAAACGGCAACTAATAAAACTGAAGCGGCTATTGAATAATTGAAGGCCTTTCGTTCATTCCGGTTAACCATTAAGAGTATTGCAATAGAAACTATGCATGAAATGCAAAATGAGAAAATAGTGATGCGCAATAAGATATCTGTAATTGAAACCATTGTTTCAGAACCATCTTTAGCACCTGTAAAAAAAGCTATAACAAATATTAGCAATAAAGCGTATAACGGCAATTGAGAGATCAATAATACACTCCAAAGAAATCTTGATATTCTATTTTTATCCATCATTTTTATTTAGTAGTTGTGACAACACCAACAACGGGGGAATATAACCCGCCACGCCACGCCTCCGGTAACGCCACCCCTCTCAAGAAGAGAATTCCAATCAACGTAATCCGTTAATCAGTTGAATCTGCGATCTTCTTCTTATTAAAATAAAAATACAGCGGAATCCCGATCGCAACAAGTATCATTCCAAATAGCGCATTGCGTACATTGTACCATATGCTGAATCCCACAAAGAACGCCGAAAATACTACAAAAAATGCAGGCAGTATAGGATATCCGAAGGCCTTATAAGGCCTATCTGCATTTGGCATTTTCTTGCGGAGAACAAACACACCATAAGCACCCATGCCGTAGAATATCCACGAAACAAATATCAGCATATCAGTTAGCTGGTCAAATGAACCCGTCATGGTAATTGCTGAAGCCCAGATACCCTGCACA
>JAUQWT010000225.1 GCA_030835005.1 Ignavibacteria bacterium
CTCAACGAGTATTGTTGATATTCCCTTATCCTGAAGGCTTTTTGCAACAAATCCATTGCCTCCTCCAATATCAAAAAAATAACTGTAAGGGGAATTCATTATTACACTTTTTACAATGCAGTTATTTCTATGGTTAAACCAAAAACTCTCCTCTTCAATCTGAAAACACTCCTCATTCCCCTTTTCAGGATAAGAGATCTTGCTTTCCTCATTTGAAAACAGGATCCCATCTTTTTCAATAAGCTGAGCTGTATAATTATCCAGATCCATTAATCAATAATTTCGGTTCAAAAGTTTTACACGGTCAATTTGCCGGAATATCACTGTGCAAGGTAAAATAACAAACTCTCATGAAATTTTCACTGCTATTCTAAGTTCTGATCAAAAAGTTAATAACATCCCTGGCGGAATAATGCTTCTTATCGTGAGTAATAAGTTCACGAATTGTTGGGAGATCATCTCCGGATGTTACTAGAGGCGGCTCGGTATAACCGCCAGTGCGAAGCTGCGGAAAACCTGCTGCCGCAATGAGATTGTTGCACAAACAAGTTCTGCCAACAGTGTCTTCAAGCTTACCTCCTTTACGGAGATAATCTTCCACAGGCTCACCCGGGCAGCGATAATTAATTGTGCCATTGGTATCAATGAATATATTCCGAAGAAATCCAAGGTCGCAAACACGCTGGCGGGATTCATAAACATCGCGCTCTGACATTGTCTTTTTCACTTTTGCAACTTTGAAAGGAAATCCGGTCGGAGAGATCGTGGGATTTGTGAAAATGTTTGTTTCGCCATCAAGCACCTGCTTGAGCACCCGGGTCTTTTGCTCATCGGCCATGCCTGATTCATCGCAAAGCGAGAAAGCAGAACCAACCTGTATACCAGCAGCTCCGGTTTCCAATGCTGCTTTCAGTTTATTCGGATGACCGTACCCACCTGCCAGCCAAAAAGGAAGTCCAAACAATTTCATCTTTTCCAGATCCACATAATCTTTTTCGCCATAAACCGGCTCGAAACTGGAACTCAATCTCAGAACACCGCGCGGCGGTGCGTTGTGTCCTCCTGCTGTTGCTCCTTCTATTATGAATCCGTTTATTGCACCTTCACTGCGTTTGATCAGTGCACGAGCCAGCACAGTGGAAGAAATGACTGGCAGGAATTTTGGCCGGCGAAGTGAACCTTTCAATGCTGAAATGCCGGGAAAAATCCTCTCGGGATCAAAATGAATACGGTAACTATCTTTATGCACAGCATCCTGAACATCAAGACGGTAACTTACAGGTTCATGCTCAGTCAGCATGTCAAGTATCGAGGCAATCTGAATTGGGATACCCGCGCCCATTATGACGTAATCCACACCTGCCAGCATTGCGCCATAAAGTGAGGCAATCCCGGGCATCTGGACTTTTTCTAAGAGATTAATTCCAACGATTCCTTCATGATTCTCCTTTGCAAGAAAGACTTCAACGTAATTGGCTACAGCCGTCAGCTGGTCCAGGAATCGCGATGGATTAATAGTGTGAACCGGCTGTGACTTGTATGGCACGCCATACTTCCGGCCCCCCGGAATATAGTATCTGTCAAGAATTTTTTCTACTGCATCAGGAAACGGAAAACCTGATAATGCACGGCGTGTATTGCCCGTAAGATCACCATTCATTAGGCGCGAAGTGAATACTCTGCTTATGGCCGTGCCGGAAACCACACCAAGCTGCCCGGTCAAAGAAACCGCACGGGCCAGCCGCCAGTCAGATATCGCTATCCCCATTCCGCCCTGAATAATAATCGGTAATTTCATGAAGATATTTCGGATTTCAGATGTATGTAACGGAATTTGAAAATGTCTTTTGTTGGAACAATATTAGTTTTCTTCATACTATCGCAGTTTGTTATTGTACTGTTATCTGCTCTTTGTTTATCTTCTGTCCTTTAAATACTGCAAGCAGTCCGATCGCAATGGCTAGAATTACGGGACCGAGGAATAGTCCAAGAATTCCGAAGAGCTGAATACCGCCAATTACTGAAAAGAACACAAACAGCTCATTCATCTTTGCTTTCTGTTTTATCAGCCTTGGCAGAAGAAAATTATCTATCATTCCAATTACCAACGAAGCATAAGCCAGGAGTATAATCGCTTTCCAGTACTCCCCTGTTAAAGCCAGTATAATTATTACAGGCCCTGTAACAAATGCAGTTCCGCCTGTCGGCACAAGCGCAAACAACATAGTTATCATCCCAAGAACGAGATATGAGGGAATGCCTAGTATCCAGAACATAAGTCCTGCAAGAACCCCCTGTATAAGCGCGACCATTAATGAGCCGCGGATCGTTGCACTAATGAGATCGGAAGTACTTTTGATAAGTTCCTTTGCCTGGTCATTATCTAAAGGCAAAATGTTCGGAAGATCTGCAACAACTTTTTCACCGTCGCGGAACAAATAGAACATTGTAAATATTGCGAAGAAAATACTGACTAGTGTTCCTGCCAACCCCCCAAGTACATACCATGATGCTTGCAGCACTGTTTCGCTGACCCTGCCGGCAATACTCTTAAGCTCATCGGACTTAACGAATTCCTCAAGGTTCACGTATTGACTCATGAATTCATAAATGTATCCCAACTGCCCGCTTTTGGGATGTTTAATGATCTCCTGTACATTAACCATTGTGCTTCCGGCAATTCCAGCCAGCTCGTTAAGTACAGCCGCTGAGACAAGTGTTAACGGAATTATGAAGATCAAAAGTGAGGCAAGTATAGTTAGTATTGCGCTGATTGAATGATTCTTGGTCTTAGTTACAAGCTTTTTATAAAGCGGGAAAAAAATAATGACAAGGATTGATGACCACAGTATTACCGACATAAGCGGTTTAAGCATTAGCCAGCATAAATACAGCATTAAGCCTGTAATGAACATTAACAGGATAAACTGTGCAAGTTTCTTCTTATCGTTCATATTTTACTGTTTTCGGGTTCCAATTGTATAATAATAAACATTTTAAATTAATGAAAGGGTTCAGAAATGCAAGTATGAAACAACATTATTTTTCTTCAGGCTAGACCTAATGCTGATTTCAAAAAAATAACAAATAAAGTTGATTGCTGAACTCGCTCAGAATTTATTCAGACTTATGAATTACTATCCCGTAATAATAAGTTTCACCTGTGCGCTTGTTGTAATTAAGGCACCACTTTGATAGTGATTTTGGAGTCAACTGCTTTCGTACACGCTTCTGTTCAGGATCAATAACAGTAAGATACTTATTCTGATATTCAACTACACTTATCCAGTGGTCTTCGTGGTCTGTCAGCAGAATGAGCTTATTCCCCTTTTTCAGATTATATACAACTCTTTGCTTGAATGCCGCCTCGCTTTTGTTGATGAAAGCCTTGAATTCAAACCCGAGGGCTCTTAAAGCTTTGAGTATTTTCTTCTCGCTTGTGCCTGTTAACCTGTCACTTCCCGCAAGTTCTCTGAGTTTCCTTTCGGAATAAATATAACCAAGAGAGAGCAGCGAATTCCTGAGAGATGCCGGTCCGCAGGTAAACTTCGTTTCCTGTTTAAAA
>JAUQWT010000226.1 GCA_030835005.1 Ignavibacteria bacterium
TGACGCCAAAATTATTGGTACAGATGAAAATACAGATCTAGCTGTGATCAAAATAGAGGCAAATGATCTCCCGGTGATGTCTCTTGGAAATTCAGATAATATACAGGTTGGCGAGTGGGTACTTGCAATAGGAAATCCGCTTGGACTCAATTATACTGTTACTGCCGGCATAGTTTCTGCACTTGGAAGAAATATCGGGATAAACGGCGGCGGATATGCAATTGAGAATTTTATTCAAACCGATGCCGCAATCAATCCGGGTAACTCAGGCGGCGCGCTGGTTAATGTCAGTGGCCAGCTTGTTGGCATCAATTCTGCAATTAAAACTAATACAGGCTACTACCAGGGATACGGTTTTGCAATACCTGTTAACATAGTTAAGACGGTTACACAGGAGCTTATTAAATCAGGTAAGGTTGTAAGAGGGTATATTGGAGTACAGATTCAGACTGTTGATGAAACTATGGCAAAAGGTCTTGGTTTAGATAAATCCAAAGGTGTACTTGTGCAAAGTGTACAAAAAGGTGGCGGCGGTGATGAAGCGGGTCTTGAAGCCGGCGATGTTATACTTGCTGTTGACGGCAAAGAAGTAAATGCTTCAAATGAGCTGCAGGTGATAATCAACAGTAAACGCCCCGGGGATATTGCAAAACTCACGATTTTCAGAGACGGCAAGACGATGGAAAAAGACGTTACCCTGAAACCAAGACTTGATGATGAAAAACAGACATCCCTGAATGAGAAAAAAGACGAAGGAAGCAATAAGGGAGTATCTTCAACCACAGTTAAATCACTTGGAATCAGCGTTCAAGACGTATCTGCATCCGTAAAGGAAAAGCTCAATATTTCCGGAGGAGTTGTAGTTACGGAAGTTGATAAGTTCTCCGATTCATTCTTAAGGGGTGTACAAGAAGGTGTTGTTATTATTGAAGCTAATAAAAAGAAGATAAACAATGCGGGTGATCTTGATGAAGCACTAAGCGGTAAAAAAGCAGGAGACTCAATTCTATTGAAAGTTGTAGATAAGAGCGGTACAGAACGCATTATTGCTGTGAAAATTCAATAATTCATGTGTTTTGCGTGGGAATCGCTATTTTTGGTGATTTCCACGCTTTTTAAATATCACGGGTTTCCAGTATGTATTATATTGACATTAGAAACAAATTTCATTAATTTTGTTGGAAGTATTAAAAAGGTAAATGAAAAAAGTTTACGTAGCCATATTATTTAGTCTATTTTTTGTCTTCGGCACTTTAACAATGGGCGCCGATAATAAAGAACAGCTTATGGATTTCAAGGGTAATCCCGATAAGTTCGAACTCAATCAGAATTATCCCAATCCATTCAATCCATCTACGTTACTTTCTTACAACCTCAAGACCGACGGCAATGTGAAATTAACAGTATTTAACCTTGTCGGACAGTCAGTGCGGATCTTAGTCGATGGCTATCAAACAGCCGGAGAGTACGAAGTTCTATTTGATGCAAATGAGCTTCCCGCGGGCGTTTACCTCTATAAACTACAAGTCGGTGATTATTCCTCGGTAAAGAGGATGACGCTGGTTAAGTAGTTTACTTAATACTTACTTACATTATTTTATAACTTATTCATGGGGGTAGCTCAATTAATGACTAAAATCATTACGCGGTTTGTGTTTACAATTTTCGCAATTTTACTTTCTTCTTCAGTTGTCCTTGCACAAAATAATAACTTATTCGTTATAGATGGCTTCGGAGATCACACACTTCCAGGATGGTATTCTGGCGGAGATCTTTCAATGAAGTATTCTCATTCTCAAGATAATCTTGAAAACGGGTATGGCGTAATTTCTTCTTCAAACAAAACAATTACACCGAACTCTTTTGCAGGGCTTATCAGGAAAGAGTCTAAATTACAGGTAGCTGAGGATAATATCCTTTCTGTAATGCTTCAGGGCATTAATAATGATATGACAACAACCGTACAGGTATTGTTCGATAAGAATAACGACGGTAAGTATGACGAAGCTACTGATGCTCGCCTTGAATCCAAGCCGCTAAGCCTGAATTTCTCGGGTTGGAAAGAAGTTCATTTTAACATCAACCAGAGCGAGTTTAAGGTAGTATCAAAAGACAAAGAAGATGATTTTTCGATACTTGAGCAGGAAGCCTTAGGCATCCAGTTCACATTCCAAACAGGAAAAGATTTTGCATCGGGCACAGTTGAAACCGGTGTTGCTATGATTGCCGAGAGATACAGCAAAGAACTGAAGCAGGAAACTGCGCAGACTGAGATGAATTCCGGCGAATCTTACTTTAACGCTAAGAACTATCCAAACCCGTTTAACCCTGAAACAAAGATCAACTATACTTTAAAAAATGCAACAAGTGTAAAGATAACAGTTTATGACCGTCTTGGCCGTGAAGTAGTTGTTCTTGTTGATGAAAGCCAGTCCGAGGGCGAGCATTCAGTTACATTCAATGCATCAAGCCTTCCTTCAGGAGTTTATTTCTACAGGATCAAAACAAATGAATATGTTGAAGTAAAGAAAATGGTATTTACTAAATGACGAAGTCATCCTGAGCAGTTTGCCGTGAAGCAAATGCGAAGGATCCATACAGATTATCAGATTTAAGATTAAAGGCACTCAGTATGAGTGCCTTTTTTGTTTTATTGTTTTTTTTTGACCTAACCTCTTCACGAGTCTACGTCTTAACGGAGTCGTGGACCGACCTCTTTCTAAATGAAGAGGGAGAAAAGAATTAGACCTCTAGCCCACGACTTTAGTCGTGGAGTAAATTGAAAGCAATAGAAGCCAAACCACTTCAGTGGTTTTATATTCCAATTTTTTAATGGATGCATCGCGGAGTTTATCCCGCACTTGTTGCGGGCTCAGCATGACAAAGCAAATTCTTTTCATTGCTCCTGATTGTTCATTCTGTTATTTTTATATTCTAAACTAAAATTAAATTACCACAATGAAGATTCCTATTTACACAGTCGATGCATTTACATCAAAGCCTTTCAAAGGAAATCCCGCAGCAGTCTGCGTATTAAGTGAACCAATTGGCGACAGCCTCATGCAGAACATTGCCTTTGAACTCAATCTAGCCGAAACAGCATTTGTTTGTAAAGAAAAAGATAAAGAAAGTTTCAGCCTTAGATGGATGACACCTGTGAGTGAAGTCGATCTCTGCGGACATGCAACTCTTGCTGCATCACACGTTTTATGGCAAACCGGAGTATGCAGCAAAGAGGAAACCATTAGTTACAATACAAAAAGCGGAGTACTTAAAGCGAATTATTACAATGGAGAGATCGGGCTTGATTTCCCAGCAATTCCACAAAAGCAGATCGAATATCCAAAAGAACTTATTGAAGCAATCGGCGGAGTAACACCAAAATATGTGGGCATGACTAAATGGAATTACCTCATCGAGCTTAATAGCGAAAGCGATGTAAGAAACCTAAAGCCGAACTTTGATATCATGCTGCAACTTCCCGGCTGGGGAACCATCATAACAGCAAAAGCAGATGAAGGCAATCAAGATGGCTTCGATTTTATCTCAAGATTTTTTGCGCCTGAAAAAGGTATTCAGGAAGACCCTGTAACCGGTTCTGCTCACTGTGCGCTTGCGCCGTACTGGCAAATGCGTTTGGGTAAGGATTCATTCAAAGCTTACCAGGCATCAGAACGTGGGGGAGTGTTAGGTGTAAAGGTTACGGGGGATAGAGTCATGCTGACAGGAGAAGCTGTTACTGTGATAAGTGGAGAGATAAACGTATAGCAGAATCGCGTTTGTAAAAAGTGAAATTCAAAAATATATTGCGATTGAACTTGAAAACATAGGAAAATTGATTTTTATTTTTCAGTTTTCTTGACACTCATAATATTTTTTTGTAAGTTTGTAATAACACTAACTAACGACATTTAATAACTAAACCACGGGGATGAAAACCAGGAAATAATATGACAAACTTCATCACAACATATATGGTGACTATCACATCACCCATTTTCAAAGCTCTCGTGGGAGACGTTTGTCCGGCGGTTAGCGTTAAACGGAGGTTTAAGGGATAAAACCTCGAATAAATAAGAGTTTAAGCAAACCGCGGACAGATCAAAAATGATGTTCGCGGTTTTTTTTTAGAGTAAATTAAGTTAAATATTTGCGAGGAGCACTTGCTACGAAGCAATCTCAAAAGTAGTCACGCAATAAGATTGCTTCGGGTACTAAAGCACCCTCGCAAAAAAGAAGAATAAGAATGAAAAGTTTAAAAAAATTATTTGAAATCTTAGGAAAGTGGAAATACCAGTACATTTCCGCAGGTGTTTTATTGATAATATCAGTTGGTTTCCGCTTAATGGAGCCGAAAGTTCTGCAGATAGCTGTTGATAAAATAATCAGCATTTTCGTTGCAAAACAAAGCCTGCCGGTTAGTGAAAATGACTTTGTCACAAACAATCTGTACAAACTGCTTCCGGAGCTGAAAATTGAAAATGCGGGAATTATACTTGTTTATCTTGGTGTAATTTTTCTAGCAATAGCGCTCTTCAGAGGTATAACAATGCTCACCTCAAGTGCAATTGCAGCATCATCAACTGAAAAGGCGATGAAGCAGCTTAGGGATAAATTGTTTTCCCATTTGCAGCATCTGCCGATGGAATATTTCGGCAAGACACCAACAGGCGAACTCATCCAGCGCTGCACAGGTGATGTTGAAACGCTCAGGAAGTTTGCCACAATGCAAGTAACTGAAACAATAAGGCTAGGCGCAATATTTGTTGGCGCGTTTGCAATGATGTACATGGTAAATCATACATACGCGTTCATTGCGATCTGCCTCTTCCCGATAGTGATATCGGCATCTTACTTCTTCTTTAAAAAAGAAGGTGAGATTTGGACAAAGCATGAGCATGAGCAGGATAAGCTAACTGCGCTTGTTCAGGAAAATCTTTCAGGTATACGTGTAGTTAAAGCATTTGCGAAGGAAAACTATGAAATCGATAAGTTCACCAGGCAGAATGAACAAAAACGCAAATGGGGTTTAAGATTACTGAACCTGCATGCAATTTACTGGCCAAGCAGTGATGTAATGGTTTACCTTCAGCTTGCAATAAGCATTTTTGCTGGCGGTTATTTTGTGCTGAATAACAGAATTACTATTGGAGAGTACACGGCATTCTTCACTTACGCGGCATATGTAACCTGGCCTATGAGAAGGCTTGCACAACTTGTAAGCGAAATGGGAATGACTCGTGTGGCGATCGACAGGATTTATTCGATACTTAACTACAATCAGGAAGATTATGAAGGATTTGATAACGGCGGTAAAGACCTTCAAGGACTGATTGAATTTGAGAATGTTCACTTTAAATATGAAGAAGATGAAAAACCAGTATTGAACGGAGTCAGCTTTAAGATCGGTGCAGGCGAGAAAGTTGCCCTGCTTGGCCCCACAGGAGCCGGCAAATCAACTATCATATCACTGCTGATGCGCTTCTATGATCCCATAAGCGGAACGATCAGAATTGACGGCAGGGATATCAGAGAATACTCACGCCCGTTCCTAAGAAGCAAAATTGGAGTAGTATTACAAAAACCGTTTTTGTTCTCAACTTCGATCAAAGAGAACATTGCATATTCCAAGCCTGATACTCACATTGATGAAATTGTCGAATCGGCAAAGGTTGCAAATGTCCACAAGATCATCAAAGAGGCTTTCCCGAACAGTTACGATACTGTTGTCGGCGAAAAAGGAGTAACGCTCTCCGGCGGACAGAAACAGCGCGTAACATTGGCAAGGACAATACTAAAAGATCCTGATATACTTGTGCTTGATGACTCCACTTCATCGGTTGATACTGAAACCGAGTTTGAGATCCAAAGAGCGCTTAAAGGAGTTACCGAGGATAAAACTACGATCGTCATTGCGCACCGCGTAACATCTGTTCAGGAGTGCAGCAGAATAATTGTACTGGATAAAGGGAGAGTCATAGAGACGGGCACGCATGAAGAGTTGATTGAGAATGATAAATTCTACAGAAAAATATACGATATCCAGGTATCAATAGAAGATGAGATAAACAGAGATATTGAAAGCTCATCTGAAATAAAAAGTAAAAAGGCAAAAGTGAAAATAGAATTGGATTCAGTTGCATAATAACTATTGCCAATTAAAGAATTCTATGAAAGTATATAATGTCACAACTAAGAGACAAACAATTCAAAACTAAAGGAGCGCTATGGCCTTTCTTAAAGCGCTTATTAAAATACAGTTTCCGCTATCCCAAGTGGGTTGCCGGCTTCATAGGCTTTGTGCTTCTTGTTGCGCTTGTAGAAGCTGTTTACCCGCTTGTATGGCTTAATCTGATCGATACGGTAATTGTACCTGCAGTTGAATCATACAAAACAAACGGCTTTGTGAAGGATATCGATTCCGGCATTCTCAGAAATTACGGCTTTATCTTCGCCGGGCTGGGATTAGTACTCGCAGGCGGAGTATTCGGTTTCATCAACTTTGCTGGGCGGATCCAGGAATATGTAATGTATGATATAAGGCAGGAGCTTTTTATCAAGCTGCAGCAGCTTTCGTTCTCATACTTTGATAAATCCGCAGTAGGCTGGCTGCTATCGAGGATATCTTCCGATACGGTAAAAGTGACTGAACTTATTTCATGGACGATGATCGAGGCAATATGGGGAACGGGAATGATAATTTTCTGTGTAACATCCATGTTCATCTATAACTGGAAGCTAGCAATAATTATCACGCTTGCCATTCCCGTATTAATGCTTGTTTCTATAAAGCTCAGAATGCTGATTCTCAAATATTCCCGTGAAGCAAGGAAATACAACAGCGAGATGACTGCAAGATTTAACGAACACATTAACGGTGTTGAAGTAAACAAAAGCCTTGTTCAGGAGGACAGAGTGAGTGAGAACTTTAAAGATCTTAGCGAAAAGATGAAAGTGTCATCATACAAAGCCGCGTATTACCAGGCAATTTTCATGCCGCTGATAATTTTCGGGGGATCGCTTGCTGCTGCATTTGTGATCTATTACGGTGGCTCGATGGCAATTGCAGTACCAGCAGCAATTACTATTGGCACACTAGCTGCATTTTTCGGGTATGCAACAATGATATTTGAACCGATTCTGGATATATCAAGATTCTATTCACAGGCGCAGAATAGTATTTCGGCAGGGGAGAGAATATTTTCTCTAATAGATACCAAAGCCGAAATAGTGAATATTACGGGTGCAGGAGAGTTCGGCAGAATAGAGGGTGATATAGAATTTGATAATGTTTCATTCCATTATGAAACAGGTAAACAGGTTCTGCAGGACTTGAATCTGAAAATAGAAGCCGGTACTTCTGTAGCTTTGGTCGGTGAAACCGGCGGCGGTAAATCAACAATAATCAACTTGATATGCAGGTTCTACGAACCAACAGGCGGCAGGATTCTGATAGATGATACTGATTACAGGAAAATGACAATGGAAAGCCTGAGGAGCCAGCTTGGAGTAGTACTGCAAACGCCGCATCTGTTTTCCGGTACAGTTCGCGAGAATATTATGTATGGATATGAAGGTGCGACCGACATGGAAGTAATAAATGCTCTGAGTACTGTCGGAGCCGAAGAGTATGCATATAGGCTTGATGAACAGGTCGGCGAAGGAGGCGAGCAGCTTTCGATGGGTGAGAAACAGCTTATATCATTTGCCCGGGCAATACTTGCAGACCCCAGGATATTCATAATGGATGAAGCAACATCTTCGGTTGATACAATTACCGAGGCAAAGATCCAGAAAGGTATTTCCGGGATCATGGAAGGAAGAACTTCAATAATTATTGCGCACAGGCTTTCGACAATTAAAAACAGCGACAGAATTCTTGTAATTAATAAAGGTAGAATAATTGAAGACGGAAGCCACAGAGAATTGATGATGAGTAAGGGAGTTTATTATAAACTGTACACAAGACAGCTTAGGGCAGAAAGGGAAAAGGAAGTCATAAATGCGGCATAATTATCATTAATTGAAATGAAAGTAAATCATGGAAAGTAAATATAAATACAACGAAGCAACAGTAAGGTTCTATGATGTAGTGTATGAGGATTTCGGACACTTGAAAAAGGGACTTGAGTTTTATTCACAAGAGATAAAAAAAGCTGGCGGTTCAGTACTTGAAGTTGGCGCCGGGACAGGCAGGATATTTATTCCGGCACTGAAACAAAGTGCTGATATTTATGGCATTGATCAAAGTGAACTGATGATTGAAAAACTTAAAAGTAAACTTGATCCGGCGGAGCATTACAGGATAAGCCAGCAGGATGCAAGGAATTTCAATCTTGAAAAGAAATTCAAATTGATAGTTTCCCCGTTCCGGGTTTTTCAGCATTTGCTCACAGTCGAAGATCAATTGATGGCTTTAGGCAGGATTTACGATCACCTAGAAGCGGGCGGTTATTTCATTTTTGATCTTTTCAGGCCTAGCTTAACAAGGCTTGTAAACGAGGTTAACGACTCACTTGAATTTGACGGAGAATATGAGCCCGGCAAAAATCTCAAAAGGTATTACTCGGTTAAGCCGGATTATCTCAACCAGCAGCAGAATGTTGAATTCAGATTCGTTTGGGATGAAGACGGCGAAGAAAAGACTTCAACTTACGCATTTCCAATGCGGTATTACTTCAGGTTTGAAGCTGAGCACCTGGTCGCGAGGGCAGGATTTAAGCTTGAGCATATCTACGGAGATTTTGATAGAAATGAGCTGTGCAATAAATCAAATGAATTTGTATTAATTTGCAGAAAGTAAGAATGTATAAGACAATTTCAATATCGGATCTGGATATTAAGGGTTGGGCTGAATATTACAGGCTATCACAATCATTTGATTGTGTGAGCAGCATTGATATCACAAAAGCCGCATTAGAAATTGATAGTTATAAAAAGAGCAGGTATGATGATCTTGAATTGAATAAGGACCTGAATCAGAATGAAAAAGTTATTTTTGATAACGATACTGCAATAGGCTGGCTTGTTTACAGAATTGACAGGGGCGGGTCCTCATTTGCATTCAATACTGTTCATGAGCCTGTTCCGTCTGATTTCATGAATCTCATTCTAAAGATAATTTATGAATTTATATGTGAAAGAAATGAGAATTCTTCTAATTTCTGGACGTATGATGCGGCAAAGATTGATGCTATGAAGAGTATTTCTGCTCCAGTGTTTGAAGAAATGATGATCTCAAGAATATCAAGAAACGATATGGATAAGGCATTTTATAATCAGATAATTAAACAAACGGATATTTCAGGCTATGAGTTAAGATTCTACAACAATGTACCTGAAGAACTGCTTGATAAATATGTTCAGCTCCGCAATGAAATATCAGAAGACATGGCGAACTTAAAGCCTGTGAAACATCTGAACAAAAAATGGTCAAAAAATGATTTTACCCGCAGTGCCGAAATAGATAAACTTCAGGGTGCAACTATGAATATGCATATGCTGCTTGATGAAGCAGGCGAAATTGCAGCATTCTGCTCGCTTTATACAGATGAGGACAAGCCTGAAATCATAAGGCAAAGCGGGGGATTGACTGCAGTTGCAAGAGATCACCGCGGAAAAGGTTTTGCCTCATATCTTAAGGCAAAGATGTATCTAAAACTGCTGGAAGAAAACCGGGACTTTAAGTTTGTAGAAACCGATACCATGCCGTGGAATACTTATATGTACAGAATAAATGAGAGATTCGGATTTAAGCCTTTTGAGTATGGTTTTGACTTCAAGCTAACAAAAGAGTTCTTAAAAAATTATCTAAACTAAACAACAAATATTGACAACACAAAACGGTCTTAGGAATTTTGGATGGAATGATTTTTTTGAAGCAAATTTTTCGGAATTTGCCGGCGGAGAGTTTATACCTGCAAGAGTAGCTGTAGAGCACAGGAATTATTATGAATTGTATTCGGCAATTGGAGAGCTGACTGCTGATAAAGCCGGAAAGCTTTTCTACAGCGCACTGGATGGCAGCGCTTTGCCCGCTGTTGGTGACTGGCTTGCAGTGAAGCCGGTTGCAAATGAATCAAAAGCAGTCATTCATGCAGTTTTGCCAAGGCTCACCAAGTTTTCGAGAAAGAAAGCGGGCGCAACTACCGAAGAACAGATCGTTGCAGCAAATGTGGATTCGGTATTCATTATTTCTTCACTTAACCAGGAGCTTAATTACAGAAGAATTGAGCGATACTTGACTCTTGCCTGGGAAAACGATGTTAAGCCGGTAGTAATATTAAGTAAAGCAGATCTTTGTGAAGACATATATGGCAAGCTAGCCGAAACGCAAGCAGCACTCATTGGAACTGATGTTCACGTTGTAAGCGCCAAAGAAAGAGCCGGTATTGAGGAGCTGTATGTTTACTTTGAAGGCAATAAAACCGTTGCAGTAATAGGATCATCGGGTGTGGGAAAATCCACACTTATAAACAGCCTGCTTGAGCGCGAGAAGATGGATGTTAGCGATATAAGTCTGTATAAAGATAAAGGACGGCATACAACTACTCACAGGGAGCTTTCAATTGTTCCAGGCGGGGGAGTGATAATGGATACACCGGGAATGAGGGAAATACAGCTCTGGGAAGGCGGCGAAGGGCTAAGCGAGCTTTTTGATGATATTGAACAGCTAACACTTGAATGCAAATTCTCAGACTGCAAGCATGATTCCGAGCCCGGATGTGCAATTCAAGCCGCAATCTCAGCAGGTACCCTCGAAGAAAGCCGGTTCAAAAGCTATAAAAAGCTGCAAAATGAGGTGAATTACATTGCTCGCAAGCAGGATAAGAAACTGCAGATAGAAGAGAAGAAGAAATGGAAAAAGCTGATAAGTGAAGGGAAGAAGAGGAGCGAAGAAAAGAGGAAATGAATAATTTAACTTTATTCCCTGAGTATTATGTAAAAGGCAGGTTAACAATCCTGCCTTTTATGAAATGAAATGATGATTCTTTGAAGCTAATACCAATTAATTGCTTCTCGCGGATTTATCAGTATGGCCATCATCATAAATGCCAATTAATTCTGTAACTTTTCCTGTGCCATCCTTTACAAATTTGACCCTAAACTCTGAAAGATCCTTAAGCATAAAAGTACTCTCATCAATCGGGATCAACTGGTACTTGATCTTACTTCTGCCTGTATAATAAAGTATGCCATTTTCAAAAGTAATTATCCTTTTATCGTAAGTGCCAGCATAGCTTTTTAAAATGTTCTCTTCAATTTTAACAGGATCCATAACAGCCTGCAGTGAAACGATCATCCACTCGTAACCGCTTTTCTTTTTTGGGTCTTTGGTTTTCTCAGCAAGATTCTGAAGAGCCAGAACCTTTGACTGATCAAGTGCTAGTTCAGATTTGACCGGGTAGTCAGGAAAGACTCCCGTGCCTTCCCAGTTTGTTTTGGTTATCGGATTTATTGCTCTTCCGGTAGAGATAAACACAACCAGGCTGGAATTAACAGGGAACAAGTCTCCCGGATTCGCACCTCCTCCGGTAGTTTCCCCCACAATTGTGCCTCTTTTAAGGTTCTTCAGATTATATGAAAATTCTTCGGCACCGGAAAATGTGTAATTGCTGGTAAGCACAAATACGGGAACATCAGGCATTTTTTTACCATCAATCTTTCTCAGCGTCCAGAATTCCCTCGTTTCATCAGCGGGACGGAAATAAAGATCATTCAAATGAACCGGTTCATCACCGAACAAATAACTGCACAACAATTGAACACAGGCAGGGTCACCGCCTCCGTTATTCCTAAGGTCAAAAATAAGTGCGTCTGTGTTTGAAACAAAATCCATTACTGATGCAATTGTTTCTCGGGCATATTCAGAAGGTGCAAAATGCCTGAAATCAATATATCCGATATTGCCATCAAGTATTTCAACTTTCTTAAAACCAAAATTTTCTTTTTTCAGTTCTTCTATGTATTTCCGTTCTTCGTCTGCAGCAGGACCGTTTTTTTCTCTATTCAGCAATACCGCTGCTTCTTCTGGAGTATATTTAACGCGAAGATGTTTATCATGACTGATTGATTGTATATCTTCGGTCAAAATTTCTGCGAATTTGTAAACATTATCAATATTTTCGTAGGCTCCAGACTTCAATCTTGATTTGACATAGTCTTCCATTTTCTTTGAAGTTTCAGGAAAAATGTAATTGTCCCACAACAGCTTTGATATCTTATTTACAGACTGTTCTTTAAACTTCCTGTCAATAATGCTGTTACTACTGGTTTCCACGGGCTGAGTGTAAACAATTTTCATCATGATAGTTGAAAGTATTAACATTACAATGAGAGTAGCCGGTTTATTTTCAAGCATAATATTTATTGATTTAATTAATTATATGATGCTATTTGAACTGAAAAAGTTGCATTTATTTCAAGTCCAATTCCATACAGATCGTTGATCTTTCATATTTTGATATATGATTGTATTCGGTCTGAACAAACCCGAGTCTTTTATATAAATTCATGGCTGGAATAAGCTTGTAATTGGTTTCAAGAAATAGTTTTCCCGCCTTTTCCTTTTTCGCCTTGTTAATTACTGCTTCTGCAAGTTTTCTTCCGATCTGCCTGCCTTGCGCTTTTTGAGTAACAGCCATCTTGGCAAGCTCATAGGTATTATCTTCATGCTTAATTAGTGCAACTGTCCCTACAATTTTATCTCCAATTGACTCTCTTGCAAAAAATATTGTTCCGCCCTTTTTCATGATTTCGCTTTCAGGATCATTCAGAACTTTCTTATCTTCATCTTCAATACTGAAATACTTCTCCAACCATTCGTAGTTCAGATCCCGAAAACTGGACTTGTACTGTGGTGAATATTCAATTATCTCGACAGACTCTTTTTGTATCTGCTTTATCTTCTGGCTGACGCGTGTGAACATATCTTTTTCATTCAGTGCAGTTTCTATTTTATCAATAACCAGCAGCATATCATAGCCGGTTTCGTCAAACAGTTCACGAAGCGCGAATACAAATCCATCCAAGACTGGTTCCAGCGTAGGCAGTAATTCCAAACCTTTTGAGGATAGCTCAAGCATTTTTTTTCTCGTATCCTCTTTATGCTTCACTACCCTCACTAAGCCTTTTTTGAGGAGGATGTTCACAATTTGTGTTACTGCGGGTTGAGTGTATCCTAATTCTACTGTGATGTCTGATATGGAGAGAGGCGACCTTAAACTCAACAGGTAATAAGTTGCAAACCATCTCGGCTCAAAATCGATATTGAGAGATTTGTATGTTTTTGCTGCATCCTGAAGGAATCTGTCTGTCAGAAGCCTTAACCTTGTACCAAATGCGACTTCACCCAATTGTTTTACAAGATTCATGATTTAATATTATTATTTATATAAGCACTTATATAAATGCTTTCAAAAATATGAAAAAAAAGTTAATTTGTCAAGTTCCTCAAGCCTAATTGATACGAAAATATTCATTTTGCAGTATTTTCTTATATTTTTTTTTCGTATTTTTGTAAAATGCTGAAAATTTCCCCTCCGAACTATAATTTCAATCTAAAGAAAAGAATTGATAAAACACTATAATAGCAGGAAAACCAATTGAAAAAATTGAATCACAACGAAAAAATTAGAAATATTGCAATAATAGCACATGTTGATCATGGAAAAACGACGTTAGTAGACCATATGTTCAGGCAAAGCGGCATGTTCAGAGATAATCAGGAAGTCGAAGACAGGGTAATGGACAGTATGGATCTTGAGCGCGAAAGAGGTATCACTATATCAGCCAAAAACTGTTCAGTAGTGTGGAACGGCGTAAAGATCAATATTCTGGATACACCGGGACATGCTGATTTTGGAGGAGAAGTAGAGCGCGCATTAATGATGGTGGATGGAGCAATTTTGCTTGTTGATGCTTCTGAAGGGCCGCTGCCCCAGACAAGGTTTGTTTTGAAAAAAGCACTTACCTCTGATAAAAAGATAGTAGTGGTTGTAAACAAAATTGACAGAAAAGATGCACGTGCAAAGGAAGTACTCGATGAGATTTACAGCTTGTTTATGGATCTTGACGCAACCGAGGAGCAAATTGACTTTCCTATACTTTATGCCATAGGCAGACAGGGAATTGCACAAGAAACTCTGGAAACGCCGGGAGTTGACCTTGCACCGCTCTTTAATATGATTGTGAGTGAGATCCCCGGACCGACTTACAGCGAAGAGGAGCCTTTTCAATTGCTGGTAACTGATCTTGACTATTCTGATTATATTGGCAGGCTTGCAATAGGAAAAGTTGCAAATGGTACTGCACATATAAACGACTCTTTGGTTTGTATTAATGAAGAGGGCAGGCAGAATCCACTGAAGATCACGAAACTACAAGTATATGATGGCATAAAACTTAAAGAAACTGAAACCATTGAAGCTGGTGAAATTGCTATCCTGGCTGGTATAGAAAATGTTCATATAGGTGATACAATTTGCGCAAAGGATAATCCGAAAGGATTGAAGAGAATTGTTGTTGACGAGCCGACAATATCAATGGTCTTCGCAATAAATACTTCTCCATTTTCCGGGATGGACGGAAAGTATGTTCAGTCTGCAAAGCTTAAGGAAAGGCTATTTAAAGAGACTCTAAGAAATGTTGCACTTAAATTTGAGGAATCTGATAGCGCTGATACTTTCATCTTGAAGGGCCGGGGCGAATTTCAGATGGTTATCCTTATAGAAACCCTTCGCAGGGAAGGTTATGAAATGAGTGTGGGAAGGCCGCATGTTATTTATAAACAAAAGGACGGAAAAAAACTGGAGCCTATCGAGCATCTCTTCATAGATTGTGAAGAAAGCTATGTAGGTGTTGTAACAGATAAGCTATCCCGCAGAAAAGGAAGAATGGTGAATCTTGTGAATCATGGAACTGGAAGAGTTAGGGTTGAGTTTACTATTCCTTCACGCGGACTAATAGGGTATCGCAACGAGTTTCTGACAGATACCAAAGGAACAGGGATAATGAATTCGTATCTTGAAAGCTACGAAGAGTACAGAGGTGATTTCCCTATCAGGACAACAGGGTCACTTGTTTCTGATAGACAGGGTCAGACTACCGGATATGCTTTATTCAACCTTGAACCTCGCGGAACATTATTTTGCGCCCCTGGAGAAAGTGTTTATGAAGGAATGATAGTTGGCGAACATAACAGGGATAATGATCTGAACGTGAATTCGTGCAAACCGAAGAAACTTTCTAATATGCGTGCTTCAAGCAAGGATGAAAGTATCATTTTGACCCCTGTTACACCAATGACTCTTGAAAAAGCGATCGAGTTCATCAATGATGACGAAATAGTTGAAGTTACCCCTAAGAATATCCGGTTGAGAAAGGTTATTCTTGCAGCTCAGAAAAGAGATAATTCGTCAAAATCTTGATGTCGAATTAGAGTACAATATATTATTAATAATTGTTAAATTGCGAAAGTATTCATCAACTAACTTAAATAAAACATATTAAACAGAATGAAATTCAGCAATATTCAGTACACTCGCCCCAACATCTCCGAATTCCAGGAAAGATTTCTTCATCTGGTTTCTTTATTTGAAAATTCAGATAGCTTCGATGAACAGGATGCCCTGATAAGAAATATTAACGATATGAGAATGGAGTTTATGACGGTTTGCACATTAGCGAATATAAAATACTCTATTGATACTACTGATAAAGAATTTGAAGAAGAACAGAATTTCTATGACGCAAACATGCCTGTTTATGACAGCATGGTACACAAATATTACAGTTCTATTGTCAATTCTAAATTCAGAAAAGAACTTGAAGCAAAGTGGGGCAAACAGCTATTTGATGTAGCAGAAGTATCGCTTAAAACTTTCGATCCGGTAATACTGGAAGACCTGAAGCGCGAAAATGAATTGAGAACAGATTACACAAAGCTGCTTGCATCAGCGAAAATATTTTTTGATGGTGAAGAAAGAAACCTGCAAGGGCTCGTTCCGTATATGGAATCGACCGACAGGGAAATCAGAAAAGCGGCTAATGAAGCTAAATGGAAATTCTTTGCAGATAATGCTGAAGAATTTGACAGGTTATACGATGATATGGTTAAAGTCCGCGCAGGAATGGCAAAGAAACTTGGCTATAAAAATTTTGTACAGATGGGTTATGACAGAATGGGCAGAACCGATTATAATTCTGAAATGGTGGCTAATTTCAGAAAGCAGGTAGAAGAATTTATTGTACCGGTAGCAGTCAAGTTAAAACAAAAGCAACAGAACAGGCTGGGGCTGGATTCATTTAAGTATTACGATCAGCCATTAGATTATAAATCAGGCAATGCCAAGCCGCATGGCTCTCCAGATTGGATCGTGAATTGCGCCAAGAATATGTATTCTGAGCTTTCTCCTGAAACAAATGAGTTCTTTAATTTCATGCTTGATAATGAAATGATGGACCTAGTAAACAAGAAAGGTAAAGATACAGGCGGATACTGCACATTTATAGAAAAATATAAAGCACCGTTCATATTTTCGAATTTTAACGGAACAATGGGTGATATTGAAGTTTTGACCCATGAAGCAGGGCACGCATTCCAGGCTTACTCAAGCCGTAATTTTGAAATTCCTGAATATTTCTTCCCAACTTCTGAAGCTTGTGAAATACATTCAATGAGCATGGAATTCCTGACCTGGCCGTGGATGAATTGTTTCTTTAAAGACCAGACTGAAAAATTCAAGTATTCTCATTTGAAAGGTTCATTGATTTTCGTTCCTTATGGTGTGACTGTAGATGAATTCCAGCATTGGGTTTACGAGAATCCGGATGCAACACCGAAGGAAAGAAACCAGGCATGGTTGAGAATCGAGAAAAAATACCTGCCATATATTGATTATGATAATAATGAGTTTCTTGAAAACGGCGGAAGATGGCAGCAGCAGCGGCACATATTTACAAGTCCATTCTATTATATTGACTATTGCCTGGCTCAAATCTGCGCTTTCCAATTCTGGAAGAAATCAATTGATAACCGTGAAAAGGCACTGGAAGATTATTTAAGACTTTGTAAAGCAGGCGGGAGTCTTTCTTTTCTTGGACTTGTCAAGACGGCCGATCTGATCTCTCCGTTTGATGATAATTGCATGGAATCATTTGTTGGCGAAATAGACAGATGGCTTGAAAGCTTCGACGATCTTAGTGTAAACTAGTTTTTGTGATGTTCAGATAATGGATCATTGTTAAAAATTTTTTGAAGCCCGTCAATAAAAGGACGGGCTTTTTTTTTCGTCCTATGACATGTAATGAAAAAACCGTATTTTTTCGGATCAAATTTTAAAGAAATCGATGCTTGACAAACTACGGAATTATACACAGATATACAATCTTTGGATGAACAAAGGCTCGACTAAAGAAACAGCAATTGAGCTAACTCTTCAGCAGCTTGATGCACTTGAAGAGATTACCGGTGATGATGATTCATGGGAGCGGTTGTTGGAGATAGCCGGTAGAGGAAGAAGGCACGATGCGTGGCTTGCCTCAGACTGGCCTTCAGGTTTTGATGAGCTGGTTTTGTGTGTTCCTTTGTGCAAACTTGTTGATTGGGATTGTGCTTCCTGCACAATAGGTTCCCGCCAGGAAAATAATTCATGTTCACATGATTATTCCGTTTTTGGATATATTGGTGAACTTGTAATTGCCGGCAGTAGAGCTGAATTGATCTCGCAAATTGAAAATGCAAGAAAAATGCTTCGAGATGAAAGATTTGTCTGGAATATTCACAAATGCGAACTTGAAACAAGGGGATCATAATGGAACATTTTTTTGCCTGTCCATACTGCTTACAGGAAATTTCAATGATTTTGGATTTGTCAGTTGAAAGACAATCTTATGTTGAAGATTGCGAAGTCTGTTGCCGCCCAATACTGCTGAATTATGAATCGGCGGATGGTGAATTAATAACATTTGAGGCAGAAAGAACTGATTAATGAAAAGCGAAACCGAGCAGGTTTACGAAATAATTTCAGGTAATTTTGAGCTTGAGAACCGCGATGTTCTTACACTTGAAGACGTGAAAAAAGTGTTGGCTGAAAGGATCTTTTATCTGCTTGAGAAAAATGTGGAATATCTTGTTCAGATAATTTACAGAATTGACCTGAACCAGGAAAAGGTAGATAATATCTTCGCAAATGAGTCTAAAGAGAGTATTTCAGGCCTGCTTGCGGATGCAATTATTGAGCGTCAATTGAAAAAAGTTCAAACGAGGATGAAATATAAAAGTGAAAGGAAGAAAATTGAATAAGAAATATGATTCAATAGAGACCAAACTAATCAGAGCAGGTGAAATGTCTCCCAGGATAATGGGTTCGGTAAGCATGCCTGTGTTCCAGTCATCAACTTATGAATATGGAGGTGAAGAGGGTTATGATGCAATAAGATATATCAGGCTTAACAATACCCCGAATCATTTGGTACTGAATGATAAACTTGCTGAATTAGAAAATGCTGAGGCAGCAATAGTCACTTCAAGCGGAATGGCTGCAATATCTACTTCTCTTCTTTCAGTACTTAAAAAAGGAGATCATCTCCTTGCTCAAAACAGTCTATATGGGGGTACTTTTGATTTTATAACTAAGGATCTAAACGACTTGGGAATTGAATTTGACCTGATAGATGCTGATGAACCTGATACTTGGGGTAAGAAACTGAGATCAAATACAAAGGCAATTTATGTAGAATCAATTACAAACCCTTTAATGATGGTAAGCGATCTTAAATCTGTGGTGGAGTTTGCAGAAAAGCACAATCTTGTTTCACTGATTGATAATACATTCACAAGTCCTGTATTATTCAGGGCTGCAGAATTTGGGTTTGATATTTCACTCCACAGTTGTACAAAGTATATGAACGGGCATAATGATATTGTTGCCGGAGCTGCAATTGGGAAAGAAAAGTACATAAAAAAAATAGTTCATAAACTCGGTCATTTAGGCGGTACTTTGGATCCGCATACTTGTTTCCTGCTTCACAGGGGATTAAAAACTCTTGCTTTAAGAATGCGCTATCAGTGTGAAAGTGCCCTGAAGATCGCAGAGTTCCTTAAGACAGTAAGCACTGTAAAGAAAGTTAATTATCCAGGTCTGGCAAGTGATAAGTATCACTCCAGAGCAAAAGAATATTTTTCTGGGTTTAGCGGCATGATGAGTTTTGAGTTAGAAGGCGGAGTTGAAAAAGCGCTGAGGTTCATCAATAATCTATCTATACCTGTATATGCCCCAAGCCTTGGCGGTGTTGAATCACTTATCGTAATTCCCTTTAAAACGTCTCATGCCGGTCTGACTGCTGAAGAGCTGTCAAATCAAGGTATATCTGAGGGGTTGATCAGGTTCTCAGTCGGGATTGAAAGTACTTCCGATTTAATTGATGACTTGAAAACTGCATTTGATAGTCTGTAAATTATTATAAATAAAAGGTTTAATCTAAGTGAATCACTGTCACAGCTGACAATTTTTTTTGTCTAAGTGTTTAATCATGGTAAATCCATTTACAGAAAAATACGGTACTGATACCACCGATAATGAACTGATTTCCAAAGCTCTTAAAGGAGACAGGAAATCTCTTGAGGATTTGATCTATCGTCACCAGGCATGGATATATAATGTCGCACTGAGGATGGTTTTTTATCCTCAGGAGGCGGAGGATGTTACTCAGGAAATATTGATCAAGATCCTCACCAAACTATCGACGTTCAGGGGTGAGAGCAGTTTCAGGACGTGGGTTTACAGAATTGTTGTGAACCAGGTATTGAATATGAAAAAATCAAAAGGTGAGAGAGTTCATGCGGATAATTTTGATGACTACTGGAAGTTGATTGAAAAAGTACCGGATAATGAACTGCCAAATAAGGATGCTTACTCTGTTGAAATGGATACACTTGTGAATGAAGTTAAGGTAAGCTGTATGTCGGGAATGCTTCTATGCCTTGATCGTGAACAAAGACTCATCTATATACTCGGAATTATTTTCCAGGTTACAGATAAAGTCGGGGCAGAGATCATGGAGATAAGCCGTGATAATTTCAGGCAGAAACTTTCCAGGGCAAGGAAGCAAATGTTTAACTTTATGCACGATAAATGCGGCCTTATGAATAAAAGTAACCCTTGCAGATGTGAGAAGAAAACCAAAGTTTTGATCGAAAGCGGGTATGTAAATCCAAAGAAACTTCTGTTTAACATAAATTATGTCTATAGTGTCGAAAATGCCGCTGAGGAAAAGTCCGAGAGGTTTGATGAGCTTCTTGACAGCAAAGCGGCCAAATTGTTTCGTGAAAACCCGTTTCAGGATCCGCCGAATTTTGTTGATGCTTTAAGAGAAATTCTTGAACATAAAGAGTTCAGAGAAATTTTTAATTTCACAAACTGAGTGTGCATATTGAAGTCACATTTTAAAAATTAATCATAATAAATGAAGAGAACTTTCTTATTTGTTTCAGCCCTCCTTTTAATGACATTTTCAGCCGGATCGACTGTAATAAATGTACCCGGCACTCAGGCAACCATTCAGGCAGGTATTAATGCCGCAGTAAACGGAGACACTGTGCTGGTTGAACCCGGAACTTACTTCGAAAATATAAATTTTCGCGGGAAGAACATTGTTGTAACAAGCAGATACTATCTCACACAGGATCCTGCGACAATCAACAGTACAATAATTAATGGCAGTACTCCTGTTGACCCTGATACGGCGAGCTGCGTTATTATTGCAAATTATGAAGATTCAACTACGGTACTTCAGGGATTTACAATTACCGGAGGCACAGGTACAAGGTGGGATGATGAACATGCTCTTGGCAATAGATTCAGGGAAGGCGGTGGTGTCTTAATTCAATATGCCAAACCAATTATTCAGAACAATATTATTAGGAATAATCAGGCGATTAACATAGTTGGTGCGGTTGGTGCAGGCGGCGGCGGGATCAGGATGGGTGACAGCAATCCAACAGTGATAAATAACATAATTATGCAAAACCAGGGCAGGTATGGTCCCGGAATTGTACTGAATTATTCAGGCGGTACTTTTAAGAATAATATAATCATGCTTAATACCGGGGGACAGAATTATGGCGGCGGCGGAGCGTTCTGGATACTTTCAACTTCACCCGTAGGACCCCGAATAATTGAAAATAATACAATAATTAACAATACAACTACTTCAGGTTGTGGAGGTATACTTTGTAATGGTACAATTATCACAATAAGAAATAATATCATAAGAGGAAATGCTTCAACAAATTCAGGACAGATCGATCCGGTTGGAGGAACTGTTACTGCAACATACAATAACATACAGGGTGGTTTTGCAGGTGCCGGAAACATTAACCTGGACCCCGTTTATGCTGACTCTAACTACATTCTTTCACCATCATCTCCGTGTGTCGATAAAGGGGATTCCAGCACAATTTATAACGATCTTGCAGATCCAGTTAACCCAACACTGGCCAAATTTCCTTCAAGGGGCGGATTGAGGAATGATATGGGAGCATACGGAGGGCCTCTCACAAAGATTCTCACAAATCTGCTTATTGGCATTCCACCCATAGGTTCAGAGTTGCCGGCTGAATTCTCTTTATATCAGAATTATCCGAATCCGTTTAACCCGAATACAAAGATAACTTTTGATCTCCCATTGAACGATCATGTCACTTTAAAAATATATGATGCTGCGGGTAAGGAAGTATCAGTATTGGTTAATGAATTCAGGCAAGCAGGCAGATATGCAGTAGATCTTAACTTAACCCAGTTTTCTTCAGGAATATATTTTTACAGGCTCATGAGCAGAAATTTTTCAATTACAAAAAAGATGATATTGGTTAAATAACACGCATTAAAATTCAATGATTAAGCCGGGCAGTAATTTGCCCGGTTTTTTTTCAGACTCACTTTCCTGCAGAAAGCATGTTTAACGGGCCGAATGATGTTAATAGTACCCAAACCAGCCATAATCCGATTACAAGCGGAATAGTGGCTTTTGCATTTACTCCGGAAATCTTCGCCAAACCGATACCCAGAACAACAAGATACCAGAAATTCAATATGTCAAAATTAGCAATGAACCTCAGCATCGTACTTCCAACAGTTTCTTCGCTTACAAGCAAAACCGGTCCGATGTTTGCCATCAATCTACCCGTAAAGATCGCAAGTACAGTATCCACTACAAGCTGTATTGCAGTAACAATTCCGGATAGACCAACCACATTCATAACGTCTTTATAGGTAACTACACCTTTTAGAACCCTAAGCGAACCCCAATAAATCAGCGATTTCAGGAAGAAGAAAACCAAAGTGACAAACAAAGTGCCAACAGTGCCGAAAACTATCATCATACTGCCGCCCATGATCTTTTGTGATTGTTCTATCCTTTGGTTGGCCTCTTCACGCGTCAAGCTGCCTTCTTTCACTGCCTTATCAAGCTGCTCATTCATTGCCGTTTTTTGCTTATCCCTTATCTGTGAAGATAGTTCTTCATCGCGCAAAACCAGAAATCCTGAGATTACTCCAACAATAATCAACAACAGAAGCGGAACGAGCCAATAATTCTTTCTGGCGGAAAGTTTAACCATGCTGAACGTTTCGCCGGGTTCTGTAAAAACACCGGCCATTGCATCACCCAGTGAAATTTCGGGTACAACATTATTGGGCTGCACTTCATCAGAAGTATTTTGCGAATTGTTATTTTCTTCCATGTAAGTTCAAATTAAATTGTTAAAGATGTCTTCAAATTTGAAGAAACCCCTCTTACCATTTATAAATTTCGCTGCTAGGATCGCTCCTTCAGCAAAACCACGGCGTGACTTAGCGTTATGCTCTATTATGATTGAATCAGAATCACTTTCAAAAACAAGTTTATGGTTGCCAACTACATTTGTGATCCTCTTGGAAATGATATTCAATTCAGATTCAGAAGGATTTGGATTATCATTCGTAATTGATTTCTTTTTACCCAATGATCCTAAAACATAATCAGCAATCCTTATTGCAGTACCGCTGGGTTTATCAAGTTTTTGAGTGTGGTGCGTTTCTTCAATACCCGCGTCATATTGATTGAATTTGTTAAGCAGTACAGCAGCCTCTTTTACAATTTGAAAATACAAATTTACACCAACTGAGAAATTGCTGGCATATACAAAACCGGTTTTATATTTGAAAACTATCTCCTTGACTGCATCGATTTTATCATACCAGCCGGTGGTTCCGCATACTATGTTTATACCCTTTGAAGCCAGAAATTCGATATTATCTAAAACACTTGCAGGATTTGTGAACTCGATAGCAACATCGGGAATATTTTCAAGATGCGTTCGCGGCGGATTTGAAATGTCAAATGTTCCAACTAACTCAAATTCCCCGGGTTTCAGCAATGACTCGATCATCCTGCCCATTTTCCCATATCCAACAAGTGCAAGTTTGATCATTATGCTATGAGCTTCCCTTCTTTCTTAGTTGTGCCTTCAAAAAGGCCGGTATCTGAATTAGTGTTTTCAAAAAATTCTTTGTGCAGGTTTGTCATTGTCTTTAAAAAATCCTTCTCCTCAATCAGCAATGAAAAGCTGTGTTTATTGTAGCCGAATAAAACGGAATCCGCTTTAACACCCGGATTTGAAATAAATATTCTTTGTTCAAAATTCTCTATCGAACTGAGGTCGGATCCAACAAGTGTGATAAGTATTTTTTTACTGACGATCTCACAATCAGATATCTCTGAAAATTCGTTTTTCAGTTCATCATAATGAATTTTTGTATAAGCGCTTTCAGCCATTACAATTATGATAGAATTACTGGAAGAAAGAAGCAAGTCTATTTGCGGCTTGTGACGCGCCAAAATGTTAAGCATCATTTCCCAGAAAATGAACTGGCCCAATGTTTCCTTTGGCTGTACCCTTAAAACTATTATATTCTTTTTGTATGTAACTGATTTAACCAGTTTCGGGTAGCTTAATTTAGAGCTTACTATTGTACCGTTTGAAGCAGTGTTCTTTGAATTGAGGATCTTTATCGGTATGTCCTTTTTAAGTGCCGGTTTGACTGAGTTCTTGTGCAGGACTTTAGCCCCAAAATTGGAAAGTTCTTCCATTTCTTTAAATGAGATTTCAGATAATTTCAAAGAGTATGGAATTATATTGGGATCAGCAGTCAGTACTCCGTCAACATCTGTCCAAATCTGTATTTCTCCTGCATCAAGAAGCGAACCGTATATTGCGGCTGAAAAATCCGAGCTTTCTCTTCCCATTGTTGTTGTTATGCCATCCTCTGTAGAAGCAATAAAGCCCTGAGCAAGTATTGTTTTACCTTTTTCGAGAAGAGGTTTTAGTAAAGAATCCGCGTTAGCTGCAGAGATTTCAAAATCGGGATATGCCCGGGAGAAATCATTATTTGTTTTGATGATCTTTCTTGAGTCAATAAGTTCAACATCAAGGCCGGCATTTTTCATAGCGTGAAATATGACAGTACTTGACATCAGTTCCCCAAACGAGCGAAATGTGTCCAGTGTTCTTAATGAAAGTTCATTAATTATAGAAAGTCCTCTAATCAGCTCTGCAATATGCCTGTGATAAGCTATTACCTTTTCAACAGCCTCAGATTTAAGCTTCGAATCATTAACCAGGTCGTTAATTATAACGTGATGCCTGTTAATTATTTCTTCAAGTGAGCTTTCTGCTTCTGCCGTTTTGGATTCTGAGGCGTATTTTGCAATGTTCTCAAGAGCAGTAGTAGCTTTGGAAATAGCCGAAAGTACAACAACTTTCCGGCCCTTAGTATTCCTGACTATATTTATTACGTTAGTTATCGAAGCACTATCCTGCACAGAAGTGCCTCCAAATTTTAAGACAACCAGGTCATTTCGTTTAGCCATTTTGAATATTCTATTTATATAAGTTATTTTTCTTTATGAATAATTCCACTTCATTCGGAACCAGGTACTTAATTGATTTTTCTTCTGCGATCCTTTGCCTGATATCTGTAGAAGAAATATCAATTGACTTTACCGGAACAAAAACTGCCTTTGAAGCAAATTCGTTTTCAACCTGCTGAATAACATAGCCCGGGCGGTTAATAACAATTACTTCAGAAAGTATAAATAGTTTACCGGGATCTTTCCATGTATGCAGTTCTATTAACTGATCCATTCCAATAATTAAGTATAGTTTGACCTGCTCATTTATATATATTTCCCTCAATGCAATAAGTGTATCTACAGTATAACTCTTTGTGCTTCTTTTGCTCTTTAATTCAATATCCGAGATCTCAAAATTATCATTTCCCTCAATTGCAAGTTTAACCATTTCAAATCTTTTAGAGGCTTCAACTAATCCTCCGGATTTCTTATGCGGCGGGTCTGCCGAAGGGATAAACAGCACCTTATCAAGATGCATTTGCTCTCTTACATCTTCAGCAGTGATCAAATGTGCCGTGTGAACCGGATTGAATGTGCCGCCGTATATCCCTATTCGTTTCAAATTAATAGCACCTCTTCATAAACCCGGCTGATCTTCGGTACTAACTCCGATACATCATACCCAGTCGATTCGATCAAAGCATTCTGTGCTATAGTTTCCTTCAATACGGGATTCTGGTAAAGTGCAGAAATCTTCTGAAACAAGTCGTCCATATCTAAAGGATTCACCGTTAGAGCAGAATAACCCGGTTTCATTATCTCCAGCAATTCCGGATAGTGGCTGCAGATCACAGGCAGGCGAGAAGCCATTGCCTGGAGCACAACCACGGGCAATTGATTACCAATATAGGGAAAGACAAAAATATCAAAAACGAAAAGCAATTCTTCTGCTGCCAATGTGTTATTGAAGAACACTATATGATCTTCAATTTTAGACTCTCGGGCCAGGTCCTTCATTTGCCCCATATAGCGTCCGTCTCCACAAAAAACAAAACGCATTTTCGGATATTTTCTGATAAGAAAATATGCCGCTTGGATTATCACCTTTTGGTTGCTGAATTCATTAAACTCTGAAATATTGCCAACTACAAAATTATCCGGCTCAAAGCCAAGCTCCCTTCTCAGATTTTCATTACTTTTTCTGTTTGCATAATTTCCGATATTTATGCAAGGAGGTATTACCTCCGTTTTGTTTCTGCCGGCAATCCTGTTTTTTACAGCACACAGGTATTCATTATGTGATTCACAAATTGCCATATCTGTGTATTGGGTCAGATATTGTTCGATAGTTTTATCGAGATTTTTTTTAATCAAACCGCGGTCAATTTGAAATTCGATACCGTGAAAAGTATGAACACATTTTAGATCCTCAAGTCGTTTTTTAACTGATCTGCTGTAAATCCCTGCAGAATGACCATGAGAGTGTATCAAGTCATACTTTTCAGAATTAACCAGTGACAATAATGTCTTGATGTATTTTGACCTTAACAGATCATTGATCTTAACGGGTATATACTCTGCGTCGGCATCTTTAGCTGCTTCAGCAATCTTATCATCTTTATTAGAAGAGATCGAAACTTCAAATTTCGATTTATCGATATTTTTAGCAATAGCAATAATGTTTGCAAGTCCATTTACCGAACTGCTGCTATTGATAAGCTGAAGTATTTTGCGTCTGTTCAATTATGTTCCTGATTTCCCAAAATAACAATTATTAAGCTTTGAATTAAGTGAAATGTGAATAACCGATTATCTTATTACTCAGAATTACACTAAAAAAGCCGCCTCATTTCATGAAGCGGCTTAAAAATCTCATTTGAAAAAAAAACCACATACTACGGCTTTTGCTGATTATAATACAATAAAGTGTAGATCCTGTTTCTCAGAGTATCGACTTCACGAATATATACCGTTTGAGACTTTGATTTCATGTTCTTAAGCTGATTCTTGCGAATAGCAAGTTTAATCGCAGACTTAACATAGTCCTTCTGATTAACATGACCCGGAAGCCAACCTTTTTTGAAGCGCTTTGAAGTAAACGGCAAGTGTACTAAATGCTCCCTTGGAATATGGCCCATAGAATTTACCTCTTCAGTCAATTCCCTTAAGATGATCTTTCCCTCATTATGAACTGCAAACTGGAATACCGTAAATATCACTATTACTGAAAGTATCATGAACGCAAACCCGATCAGTGCAGTTGAATTAAAGCTTACAGTCAGGTTCCACATAAAATGCATAAATATCGCTATTGAAAGACCTAAAGGAATAATGGTTAACTTTGCGAACAGACCTTTGAATTTTGCGTAGCCAATTGCAGCTCCAAAAACAGCCTGAGTGCAGCAATGCAGAACAGCCGAAAAAAGCGTCCTGATAATTATCAGTACGAACAGACCAACATAATCCTGCGGAAAGCTCAGGAAGTAAAGAAAATTCTCAGTCATACCGAATCCAAGCCCGACTGCTCCCCCATATACTGCGCCATCTACGGGTCCATCAAAATGGCGGCTGAAAGCGATCATTAAAAGAAATATACCTTTGGTCGATTCCTCCACTATTGGTGCCACAATAACTGCGCCAGCCAGATTGTTAAGTGTCCCGGCATCGGAATCATTGGCAAACTGGAAAATAAACTCGGATATACCGAGCCCCATAATTATACTTCCTATTATGCCGAAAACTACTGCTCCTGTAGCTCCCCAGAAAAAATTCAGGCTGACAAGCCAGAATGGTTCGCGTTCATAGCGGTCCATCAGCCAAATAACAACAAGGTACATTATCATTGGGACAACAGAAAAGAAGCCGGCCAAAAACAAATGTATAAATGGATTCATGTTTTTTGCAGTAAAATTAAGTCAAATATAATTAAACATTTGTGAATTAACAATTAATGTAAGGGTTCTTATACAAAAAAAATACCCCCAGTTTCGGGGGTATTAAACTTCAAACGAAACAATGAACTATTTTACAAGTATCATTTTTTTAGTTTCAACGAAACTGCCTGCTGTTAAGGTATAGAAGTAAATACCAGAAGAGAAAGCGCTCATATCAACTGTTTCAATATAATTTCCAGCTGACATGTTTCTGTCAACAAGCGTCATGACTTCTGAACCAAGGTTGTTATAAATCTTCAAAGTAACCATTCCTGAAGTAGGAATTGAATACTTGAACGAAGTTGACGGGTTAAACGGATTAGGATAATTCTGCCCTAAGTTGAATGATTCCGGAGTAGTTGTATTACCCGGGTCAATTCCAACCGGAGGACCGTATCTTAAAATAACACCACCGCCACAACCTGCAAAACCAAGAGTGGGACTCAAGAACTGCATGTGCTGTATTCCAGTGGTTACCGGAACAGTTTCTTCAGTCCAGGATGTTCCTAAATTTGATGTCCTGAACATTCTGTAACCAACACCTTCGTTTATGACCGCTCTGATAACGTCTGAACCATCTTTCATGCCATGCATGTTAATTGCTGCAAATGTGATGACTCCGGACGGATTTGTTACAACCGACCAGTTTGCTCCACCATTTGTGGTTTTTCTCAGGTTACTGCCATTAGAACCGGCCATTCCTGAAGTAGCGTTTACAAAAGCAATTGCCTGATAATATAATCCAGCAGCTCCGCCTGTTCCGGCGACGACTGAATTATTCCATGTACCATTAAAGCCGGTTGTAGTATAGTATATTTTAGCTGTAGTGGCATTAGAAACTGTGTTTGCAGAACCAATCCAATAAGTTGAAGTATTTACCCAATCCCATGCATTGATAACGCCAAATTCATTTGTTGCAAGAGGAGCACCTGGTGCCAGTACCCAGTTAGTTCCGCCATTGGTTGTTGTTCTAAACTGGTACGGCTGACCGTTTCCGGTTGGATCACCCTGGTACACTCCGTTATTTGCATCAAACATCTTAATACCGTTGCTAAAGCTTCCGGCTAATGAAAATTGCAGTACCCAGTTTGTGCCGCCGTTAGTAGTCTTGTAGATTGAACCGGCTACTGTACCAACCCAGCAAGTGTTTATATCCAGCGCCGAAATACCATAAAGATTACCGGCTAAACCTGAGCTAACATTAGTCCAGTTAAAGCCACCGTTTGTAGAGCGTCTTACGCCTGCACCATCTCCGCATACCCAAATAGTATTCCCATCCACTATTGAAATCGAATTAATGTTAAAGGCTGGAGCGGGCAACGTAGCGATCTGCACCCATGACTGACCGAAAGAAATGGCTGGGGCAGCCACAAAAAAAATGATGAAAAGCTGTAACAATTTTGACTTCATTTGTATTTCTCCGTTTATGTTTTTTGGAGATCAAAGATACTTCTTTTTAGATTCAAGAAAAATGATGAAAGTCATATAAAAAAAAGTATCCCTGCCATTCATAGCCGGGATACTTTTAAAAAAAGGCGTTTTTCAACAGAAAAAAAAGAAAAACGTACTATTGAAACTATTTCACTAACATCATTTTCTTTGTTTCTTTGAAGTTACCTGCGGCCAAAGTGTAGAAATAAGTGCCTGAAGAGAAACTGCTCATATCAACTGTTTCTACATAATTACCCACTGCAAGATCGCTGTTAATAACTGTTTTTACTTCCGCTCCAAGGCTATTATAGATCTTTAAAGTTACTAGCCCTGCTGTTGGAACTGAGTATTTTATTGTTGTTGAAGGATTAAACGGATTCGGGTAATTCTGCTGCAATGCGAATTCATTTGGAATAGAAGTGTTACCAGGATCTATACCAGTATTTGTAGCATCAATTAACTTTATAACACTTCCGTCAGAACCTGCAACAGCATATGCATATACTGTTCCGCCCTGGAATACAAGATCCATTCCGGTCCAGCCGTTCAAACCGGCAATTATCATTGTTGACCAGGTCAAACCTCCATCGATGCTTTTCCTGATACCGTTAGTTCCTGTTTGTGCTGTTAGGTAAACTACATTTGTGCTTGGAACCCATTTCATTATACATACTGCGCTAAGCACTCCGCCAACGCCCTGAGTTGTCCATGAAGAACCATTTGTAGTTGAGCGGTTTATGTTTGGAAGTGACGCACTGGTAGCCCCTAAAATCACTGTACCGGCGCTGTTCATAGTAAAACCGGATGTGAACGGATTTGCACCGCCCGGAACAGTCAAAGTACCCATATTGAATGAAGTTCCGCCGTTGGTTGTAAAACACACTCTTGAGAAACCGCTGATGCCATGCCCAAAATGAGTATTACTTGCAACAAAAACTGAACCTGCAGCACCTGTCGTTCCGCCAACAGTTGTCTGTGAAGTTGTCCAGTTTGCTCCGCCATTTGTCGAAATAGCTATAAACTGCCCACCTGCTGAAGGCTGGTCACTTTGCGCATAAATAAAACTGCGGTTGGTTGGCGAGCCTGCAATACCGTTCCAGAAGCCAACAGATCCACCTGTTGATAGAACATTAGTCCATGAAGCACCGCCATCAGTTGTTCTCCAGATCTTTGCGTTTCCACCAAGTCCACCAATTGCGCCGCCATCACCAACAAGAGCTGTGTTTGCGTCAACAACCCAAATAGCATAAAACTCCGGACCGGTTAAACTGCCGGTAACGTTAACAAAGTTAACACCACCATTGGTAGTTTTGTAAACTTTCGGAGCGCCGCCTGTTCCTCCGCATACCCATGCATTGTTCTGGTCAAGAACAGATACATATGGATACGGCCCAAGACCTGACATTTGCAAAGAACCTGCGCAATAGGTCCACTGGGAATAACTCTCTGCTGCAAAAACCAGCATTAATGCCAATACAAAAAGTTTGAAATGTTTCATTGTGATTTTTACCTCCAGTAATTCTCCTTCTGGGGAGAGGTTTTATTAGTTAAATAGTTGTGATATTTGCCAAATGTAATTATCAAATATATAAAATACAACATAATTATTATTTTTTCAGAAATTCATGGATGCGGTTTATGGAACTTCTCTTTCCCAATACTTGCAACAATTCGAATATTCCCGGACTGATTGTAATTCCTGTCAGTGATAACCTCAGTATATGAATTAACTGTCCTGCTTTTACGTTATGCTTTTCAGCGAAATCTCTCAAATGTTCTTCAAGTTCTGCACTGGTCCAATCATTTATGAGACCTAATTCAGAGGCATATTTTTTAAAAACAGGCTGAATTTCGATGTTCCAGTATTTATGCAGTCCTTTCTCATCATAAGTCGCCGGGGCAACGAAGAAATATTTGCCAAATTCAACAAAATCATTAACAGTACTAACGCGTTCTTTCATTAGTGAAATAACATTTTCAACGTACGTCAGGTTCTCAATAGATGAGTTATCGAAATCCGTCAAGTTCATTTCCCGTAATTTATTCAACACAAGTTCTGCAATCACCAAAGGATCAGAGACTTTTAAATATTCAGAATTGATCCAACCGAGTTTCTTCATATCAAAAACGGCCGAACTTTTGTTTACCCTTTCAAATGAAAATTCATTGATGGTCTCTTCTTTTGAAATGACCTCTTTGTTCCCTTCAGGTGCAAATCCAAGAAGTGTCAGAAAATTGAATAATGCATCTGCTAAGTAACCCTTTTCCTTGTATTCCTCAACGGAAACAGGGTTCCTTCTTTTGGAAAGTTTCTTCTTTTGTTCATCCAATATCATCGGCAAGTGAGCAAACTCAGGAACTTCCCAGCCCAAGGCATTATACAATAGCACTTGTTTTGGTGTGTTTGATAAATGATCATCACCTCTTATAACGTGAGAGATCTTCATGTCATGATCGTCAACAACTACTGCAATCTGATAAACAGGAGAGCCATCTGAGCGGAGGATTACGAAATCATCGATCTCAAGATTATTAAATGCAGTTTTACCATGAACAATATCGTTAAATTCTGTAATTCCATCGGGAACCTTGAATCTGACGGCATATGGTTTGCCTTCGTCAAGGTACTTCCTGACGGTTTCAATACTGAGATTCAAGGATGCCCTGTTGTACTTAAACTGCTGCTTATTGGCTAATGAATCTTTACGCATTTGGTCAAGCTCTTCCTGTGATTCAAAAGCATAATATGCCTTTCCCAACTTCACTAGTTCGTCGACAACACTAATATGTCTGTTAATATTTAATGCCTGGTAAACGATCTCTTCATCGGGATCCAATCCAAGCCAATGCATACTACGGAGAATCTGTTCCGAAAGCTCGCTTTTGCTTCTTTCCGGGTCAGTATCTTCAATCCTTAACAGGAATTTGCCGCCCTTATTTCTTGCAAAAAGCCAGTTGAAAATAGCAGTTCTTGCTCCGCCTACATGTAAAAACCCCGTTGGTGATGGGGCAAACCTTACTCTAACTTCTTTCATTTGCTATTGACTAAACAGAATTTATAAAGTATCTTAATAGTTGGATGTTGAAAAGTCCCACAAAAATAAGTATTTTTGTATTAAATCATAAGAATTAAATTTATGGCTATGAAAAATTTTTCAATGAAGAAACTGTATTATTCCATCAGCGAGGTGAGCAGGATTTGTGATCTGGAGCAGTATGTCCTGAGATATTGGGAAACAGAGTTTGAGCAGCTTAAGCCTGCAAAAAACTCATCCGGCAACAGAATATACACAAATAAAGATATAAAAATGATTCTTTTAATAAAGAAGTTGTTAAAAGAAGAGAAATATACAATTGAGGGTGCAAAAAAGATCCTGAAGAATTATGTTATTGGTGATGACGGCACGGAAAAGGCAGACATGAAGGTTCTTGACGTTCAAAAACAGAAGGCAGGGGAATTGAGTTTGTTTGATAGCCACGGTTCACAAACCGATAATGCAATTATGGATGATGGTGAAAGAGGCGGAGATAAAATGGTTGATGATTTGAAGGAACTTAGAAAATTTCTGGAGGAATTGTATAACCAGCTTGAAGATT
>JAUQWT010000227.1 GCA_030835005.1 Ignavibacteria bacterium
AGAACTGCCCCAAAATTGTGCTTCAGGTTACCACACAGATGCATTGCAAGGTTCCCGGGCGAATTCTTTATTGAGCCCTGTGTACTCCATACTGCAGTCTCAGAAGGAAAGGAAGATATTTCTTCTTTTAGCTGACCCAAATAGTGCTCGAACTGCTTCAGAAATTGATCCATATTTATTATAACATTTTAATTAGCCACAGTATGTAAACCACGGCGAGTATGAAAAATACAACTGTCATTGCAACACGAAACCCGAATCCGCGGTTCAATTCAGGGGGTACGTTATTTCCGTTAATACCGTTATTGCTATCTGTACTCATTGGTTTATTTGTTCCTCAAGATGTTTCTTATTGCTGCTATGTGATGGTCATCATGTTCGGAAGTGAAGTATGCAATATCTACTATCCGCATGGGTTTGTTAAGCCTGGGATGATGCCCCGATCTTAATACTTGTTCCTCATCAAGTATTTCTAGCCTTTTGATGAATTCTTCTCTGGTATGCCTGAAATTTTTTAACAGCTCAGAAATACTCTGTGAGTTATGGGGAGCTTCATTAGTTTTCCTGTTTGTCATATCTGCGGCTGTGAGATGTTCTTTTCCTTCAATTATTTCATTTAGTCTTGTCTCATGAAGTGATTCCACAATTATCAGATGCCCTATATGCTCTTTAATACTCCATGAACCCATGAATTTTGCAGAAAGGATCTCTTCTGAAACATTCTTCGTGATCTCTTCAAGTCTTGGAATTGTCCCTGACATACGTTCAAGCAGGTTTGGGAAAACTCCCGCAGGAAGATTAAAATCAAACTTCCGCTCTATCCATTTTATTTGTTCAACCATGATCTATACCGATAATTTATAATTCTTTTCACCAGCCCGATCATTCTCAAGAATCCCTACTACCTGATTTGATTTGAGCCCGGGCAATATCTCGATCCTCATACCAAGCCGTTTCAGTACGGCAATTGAGGGGTTGTTGTACAGATCTGTTATTGCGATTATCCTTTTTAGTTTAAGGGCCTTGAAAGCCGTGCCGATCAAAGCCTTTGAAGCCTCGTAAGCAAAACCCCTGCATTGATAGTGAGTGGAAACAGCGAAATAAATCCCGACTTCAGGATAGTTCATATCCTCATCATCAGCGTCTGCAGTATATTTGTAATACGGGATCTTTCCAAGCGGAGCAAGTACCGGCACTAACCCGCAAATGCCTATGAGCTGCAAAGAATCTCTGAGTACTATTGCATGGTCGCCGTATGGCGGATTGAGCAGCAACCTGTTTTGTTCATAGCCCTGCATAGTCCAGTCAAGCCACTGCTTACGTTGAGCAATGGAGGAATCCTGTTTAGCTGAATCAGTAAATTTCAATTCAACATCCAGTATTCTGTATATTTCACCCAGATCATTGGGGCGGAATTCCCTTATGATAAGCCTTTCTGTTGCGATCGGTTTCATTATAATTTTTAATTAGTGTAATTTACAAAAATATTATTATACATTGTAGTTATGAAGCTGGTCAATTCGATTGTCTCGTTCGCAATTATTTTATTCCCGTCAGGTCTAAGTACTTGACGGTACAATTTAAGGTTCGTGTTGTCAGGTCCTCAGACCTGATAATATATATGTGCTGCAGAAAGTCACTTTGTGGCAACCCATTGCTTGGATGTTTTAAATTCTCTATTTACTATTTCAACAATTATAACTATCCTTACAGGTTTTGAATTCCTTCCAAAAGAAATATCCTGCAGTAGTTTTTATTGTTCCCTTAATTGCGGGAATTATCTCCGGTTATTTCTCTGGAATGAATCTCACTTTTTTGCCTCTGTGGATCTTTCCTGCCATTCTTTGCTTACTTGCAGCGTTAATACTTTTAATATATAAACCCGCAGGAAAAAGACTTTTGTTCCTCAGCGCTTATTTTATTCTGATTGTATTGTACGGCTTTCTGAATTTTCAGTACCTTTACAGTGTCACTGATAGCGATAATATTTCTGCTTCAATTGATGAGCTGAAAGGCAGAAATGTGAAGATAAGAGGCGTGCTTACAGAAAGGCCTGAGATCAAAGAAGACAGGATAAGACTTTCAATTGATCTTTTAAGTGTTGGAGACTCGGAAAAAAGCGGTGCAGTACTTGCAACAGTTTATCAAAACAAATTCAATGAAAGCCCATCCTCAAAACTCGAATACGGAGATGTTATTGAGATAACGGGCAAACTTGAAAATCTGCCTCATCGGCGTAATCCTGGTGAGTTTGATTACGGCAATTACCTAAAGATGCATGGGATTGATGCCGTTTTTATGGCCTATGGATTTGAAAATATTATTCTGGCTGGACACGAAGATCCCGGATTCTATTACAGCCGAATTGTGAATCCGGTAAAAGATCATTCCATTGCCGTTATTGATTCACTGGTTGGCGGCGATGAAGGCGAGTATCTTAAAGGTCTTGTGCTGGGTGAGCGAAGTAATATTTCACCTGAATTAAAAGAAAATTTCATAAATGCCGGCGTTGCTCACATAATTGCAGTTTCCGGTTTGAATGTTGCGTATGTGATAATCATCTTGTGGGGGCTGTTGATCTTCATACCAATAAGATATTCTTACAAAGTCATTATTACAATTCTGTGCCTCTTATTCTACATGAACCTGACAGGAAATACACCTTCGATTATCCGGGCTACAATTATGGCATCTGTGTTTCTGCTGGCCCAGCTGATTGAAAGAAAAACTGATTCATATAACATAGTTGCTTTTTCCGGATTGGTTATTCTTCTGATAGACCCGCGCCAGCTTTTTGATGCAGGGTTCATACTTTCTTTTTCGGCGATCCTGTCTATAATAATCATTTTCCCGATACTTGAAAGCTGGCTTGACAAACTGAACTGGTACACTTCTTTAGCTGAAGGCGGTAGTGTAAAGAAATCATTGAGGCAGGTCATTATTCTATTTACCGGAACACTAGCTGCCCAGCTGGGTACTCTGCCTATTACGGCAATTATGTTCAAGAAAGTGTCGGTCGTTTCACTTGCAGCAAACTTGTTTGCAATACCACTTTCTAATCTAGCTCTGGCAGCCGGATTCATTATGATCATATTCTCAACTTTTTCAATGTGGCTTGCGTCTGTGTTTGCTTCATTTAACTCTTTTCTCATCTGGATGCAATTATGGCTTATTGAAGTTTGCTCTAAGTGGGATTTCTCTTTTTTTGAAACATATTTTGTAGATTCAATGATGTTTACGTTTTATTACATTTTGCTGGTCCTCTTTTTAGGATTTAAAAAACAAAACCTTGTATTCAGGATTGCAGTAATTTTCCTGATAATTCTGAATTTCATGATATGGAAAGATGTATTTAGTAAAACATCAAATGCAGTCATTACATTTCTTGATACGGGTACTTCAGGTTCAACACTTATAAAAATGCCGGGCGGAGCCTCCGTACTTATTAACCCGGGTTCTTCAGGTCAGAGATATAATTCCGCAGAAAGAAATATCATTCCTTTTTTGAAATCGAGCGGGGTAACATCTCTGGATATGCTTGTGATCAATAAAATGGGTTTGAGCGAGTATCGCAGTCTGGATTATTTATGCAGAAATTTCGAAGTGAAAAAAGTCATAGTGCCGGGTTATTACAGGCATATATTTGAAAATAAAAAACTGAGTCCTGCAATCAGCAGACTAAATATTCAGTTCATAACCGGTTCTGAGATAATTAACCGGAAAGGGAGCTTTAGATTTTATATTTATTACGATAGCCTGTTTAGCTCTTCCTCAATGATGAGCGAGTTTGCATTTGGTAATACCAGACTCTTATTTGATGATAGTGATGACCTTGCAGAAAATATAATGAACTCAGCTTGGGTGCCTTT
>JAUQWT010000228.1 GCA_030835005.1 Ignavibacteria bacterium
GGATCGTCTCTTTTTTCTTGATTTTTGCACCTTTTGGCATTACTATATATACGTATTTTTGTTTGTTACTATTTCTGTCACAAAAATGCTGTTTAGAGCACATAATAGACACTTTTGAATTAAGAGCTGAACACTATATCAAGTCATTTAGAATCCCTATCCTACCTAATATAATATCTTAGCAATGGAGTTTACCCCAATTTGCTCCGTTGACTTTAATGCAAAAATCCGCTATATTTGTCTTCTGTACCAATAAAATTTCCACCGTTTTTTGCAATTTTGCTTATTTTTATAAAATAGACCAAAATCTGATTAGGATTATATTGTAATGGCATTAAAAAAACTAAAACCAAATACACCGGCTACCAGGTTCTACACAATTTCTTCTTTTGAAGATATTACTAAAACCACCCCCGAAAAATCATTATTAAAGCCGCTTAAAAAATCAGGCGGAAGAAATAACACGGGAAGAATAACCTCAAGAATAAGAGGCGGCGGACATAAGAGGATGTACAGGGTCATCGATTTCAAAAGAGACAAGATTGGTATTGAAGGAAAAGTTGAAGCGATCGAATACGATCCGAACCGTTCTTCAAGAATTGCCCTGGTGAAATATTCCGATGGCGATATTACTTATATTATCTGCCCGGATAATTTGAAAGTCGGCAGTACAATTTTATCCGGAATAGATGCAGATATAGTTGTAGGAAACACACTACCCCTTGCAAACATTCCACTTGGTACATTCATTCACAATTTAGAACTTAAACCCGGCAAGGGCGGTCAGCTTGCAAGAAGCGCAGGAAGCAGCTGTATTGTTGTTGCCAAAGATGAAAAATATACACAAATAAAACTTCCCTCCGGCGAAGTAAGGCAGATATTGAACAGCTGCAAAGCAACAATCGGAGTTGTAAGTAACCTCGAGCATGAAAACATCAGCCTTGGTAAGGCCGGCCGTTCAAGATGGCTTGGCAGAAGACCTAAAGTAAGAGGTGTTGCTATGAACCCTGTTGATCACCCGATGGGCGGCGGCGAAGGTAAAACTTCCGGCGGCGGACATCCTGTTAGCCCTTGGGGACTTCCTGCAAAAGGATATAAAACCAGGAAGAAAAAGAATTTGTCAAATAAATTTATTGTTAAGAGAAGAAAGTAATATATAGTAAATGCCAAGATCACTAAAAAAAGGGCCGTTCATTGATCCGAAACTGCTTAAAAGAGTTGAAGAACTGAACAAGGCAAACCAAAAGAAAGTTTTAAAGACCTGGTCAAGGTCAACTACTATTACACCGGATTTTGTCGGGCATACATTCGCAGTTCATAACGGAAATAAATTTGTCCCTGTATTTGTTTCCGAAAACATGGTTGGGCACAAGCTTGGCGAGTTCTCGCCTACAAGAATATTCAGGGCGCATTCAGGTAACAGGAAAGACGAAAAATAAGGAATACATAGATCACAATGGAAGCAAAAGCAATTAAAAGATATATACAGAGTTCACCTACAAAGATGAGGCTGGTCGCAGATCTTATCCGCGGTAAATCCGTTAATGAGGCGCTTAACATTCTGCATTTTTCCACCAAGCATGCTTCTAAAGTAGTTGAAATGACTTTAAGAAGCGCCGTATCTAATTTATCCAATAAGCTGGATTCAGGCAGGGTTGAAGAAAAAGAGCTCTTGGTGAAAACCATTTTTGTAGATGGCGGACCCGTTCTTAAAAGAATGATGCCTGCACCGCAAGGTAGAGCATACAGGATAAGAAAACGCTCTAATCACTTAACAATTGTAGTTGCAGAAAAAGAAGCTAAATAGTATTATGAAGCAGATTTTTAAATATTCAATACTTGTTCTTTTGCTCTTAACTGTAAATTTATCTTTTGCGGGTGATTCAAGTGACAAGTATTCATTCAAGTTCATCGAGTCTAAAGTTTACGATGGTAAAACTGATATTTGGCTTTACCAGATTTATAAAAATGAAATACTGCTTAAAAACCTGAATGTTTATGTGACATCAGGGTTTGACGGAAGCAGAATACTGGTGGATTTTGATTTTAATACATCATGGAATATGTTTTATTTAAGCAATAAAAGATCTGTAGATAACTTATGGAATTCATTCCGTTTAAGGGAGTTTACTGTTAATTCGCTTCAGGAAGCAGTAAATATGGCTGTTGATCAATACATTCAGGATCAGATAATCAATAAATAAATTATTTTATTTTAATAAAGGGAGCATAATTGGGACAAAAGACACATCCAACAGGTTTTAGAGTAGGCGTTATAAATAACTGGGATTCCAGCTGGTATGACGATAAGAGCTTTGCAACGAAGCTGATGGAAGATAATATGATAAGAGGTTACATAAGGAAAAGATTCGATAATGCCGGAATCTCGAAAATAGAAGTTGAAAGAACTCCCAAGAAAATAACGCTCACTATTCATACATCAAGGCCCGGTTATGTTATCGGAAAAAGCGGTAAGGAAATAACCCATCTTGAAGGTGAGTTAAAGAAAGTAACAAATAAAGATATTAAGGTTCTGGTAACAGAGATCAAAAAGCCTGAGCTTGATGCTCACCTTGTTGCAGAAAATATCGCTAACCAGATCTCCAATCGTGTTTCATACAGAAGAGCGATCAAAACAGCAATAGCTTCAAGTATGAGAATGGGAGCTGAAGGTATCAAGATATATGTTGGCGGAAGATTGAACGGCGCGGAAATTGCAAGAAGCGAGCAGTTTAAAGAAGGAAGAATTCCTTTGCAGACTATCAGAGCTAATATTGATTACGCAAGCCTTGCTGCAACTACGATTTACGGCAAGATAGGTGTGAAAGTCTGGATCTGCATTGGCGACAAATTAATCAGGAAATAACAGTTTTTCTTATTTAAGTATAGGAGAGTATTTGTATGGCTTTAATGCCAAAAAGAGTAAAATTCAGAAAAGCGCACAGGGGAAGAAGAGCAGGAAAAGCAACCCGCGGATTTACAGTATCATTTGGTAATTTCGGGATAAAAGCTCTGGAGCCGGCATGGATCACCCAGCGACAGATAGAAGCTGCCAGGGTAGCTATTACCAGGGAAATGAAAAGGGACGGAAAAGTGTGGATCAGGATATTTCCCGATAAGCCGTTTACCAAGAAACCTCTTGAAACTCGTATGGGTAAAGGTAAAGGAGCTCCTGAATACTGGGTTGCAGTTGTAAAACCTGGGACTATAATGTTTGAAGTCGGAGGAGTTACAAGAAAAGTAGCCGAAGAAGCTATAAGACTTGCTGCTCATAAGCTTCCTATCAGGACTAAATTTGTTGTAAGACACGATTACGCGGAATAAAAAAATTTTATTTATATAATGAAATACTACGAAATAAAAACGTTATCAACTGAAGATCTAAAGAACAGGTTGAAGGAAGAAAGCGAAGGACTGGAAAACCTAAGGTTCCAGAAATCAATTGGACAGCTTGAGAATTTCAAAGGAATTGAAAATACAAGAAAACTGATTGCGCGAATTCATACCATTCTGAAAGAAAGAGAATTATCAGATAAAAAGGATAAATAATCAACTAATGAGCGAAAATTTAGAACAAGTTAATAATACACCGGATTCGGGTACTGAACAGAATGTTGTTACGGAGCCTGTCCTTGAGAATACTACCGGTCCGGTAACTGCTGAAGACGAAACCGTTAACGGCAGCTCTGCAAAAAGAGGCAGAAGAAAGACCCGTATTGGCAAAGTTGTCAGCAATAAGATGGATAAGAGCATTATTGTTGCTATCGAAAGAAGGATCATTCATCCTATTTATAAGAAATACTTCAAGAAGACAACCAAGTTCATGGCACATGATCAGAATAATGTTGCGAACATCGGCGATATTGTGAAGATCATGGAAACCAGGCCTCTTAGTGCGCGCAAAAGATGGAGACTTGTAGAAGTTATTGAAAAAGTAAAATAATATATCTAGGATTATAAAATGGTTCAGGAAGAAACAAATTTAGTAGTTGCCGATAATTCCGGTGCAAAAAGAGTAAGATGCATCAGGGTGCTTGGCGGTTCTGATAGGAGATATGCCGGAGTTGGTGATTTGGTCGTAGTTTCAGTAAAATCAGCTATACCCGGCGGTAATGTAAAAAAAGGCGAGGTATCGAAAGCTGTTATTGTCAGGACAAAAAAAGAAACAAGACGCAAAGATGGTTCTTACATAAAATTTGATGAAAATGCGGCTGTGTTGATCAATGCAGAAAACGAGCCAAGAGGCACCAGAATATTCGGGCCTGTTGCTAGAGAATTAAGAGAAAAACAATTTATGAAAATCATATCATTAGCTCCGGAGGTTTTATAATAAGATGAGTTTAAGAAAGAATGACAGGGTTAAGGTTTTATCCGGAAATAACAAAGGAAAAGAAGGCAAGATCCTTAAAATTTTCCGTACAAAAAACAGGGTTATTGTTGAAGGCGTGAATATTATAAAACGCCACACAAAGCCCAGCCAGAAAAATCCGCAGGGCGGAATTTCTCAAAAAGAAGCTCCAATACATGTCTCGAATGTAATGCTGATAGACCCTAAAGCGGGTGAGCCTTCAAGACTTGGAATGAAAGTGATTACTGATGATGCCGGCAAGAAAAAGAGAATGAGATATGCAAAAAAGAGCGGCGAAATAATAATAAGTTAAAAAGTATAAATATATTTAGCTGATGGCTGACGAAAAAGAAAAAAAAGTAAAGAAAAAATCTGATACCCCCGAGGAAACAAAGGGAAAGAAATCAGCAAAAAAACCTAAAGAAGCTGAGGTAATTGTTGAAGAAAAAGTGCCGGTAAGACTGTTTGATTTCTATAAGAACGATGTTATCCCTTCACTTTCCAAACAGTTTGCTTATAAGAATCCATTTCAGGTTCCGAAACTTGAAAAGATCTCAATTAATGTAGGTATTGGCGCTGCAACGCAGGATCCCAAAATGGTTGATATCATTGTAAAAGAGCTTGAAAATATTGCAGGACAAAAACCGGTTGTGACCCTGGCTAAGAAATCGGTATCTAACTTCAAGCTGCGTGAAAAAATGAAGATCGGCTGCAAAGTCACCTTAAGGAAAGCAAAGATGTATGAGTTCCTCGATAGACTTATCAATGTAGCAATTCCGCGTATAAGAGATTTCCGCGGAGTACCCGATAAAGCATTTGACGGCAACGGGAATTACACGCTTGGAGTAAAAGAACATGTTATTTTTCCCGAAGTGAATGTTGATAGTGTACAGAAACATTTTGGGATGGATATTACGTTTGTTACAACTGCCGGAAGCGACGATGAAGCAAGAGAGCTTTTGAGAGCATTCGGAATGCCGTTTGTAAAAAGAGAAGCGTCTGTTAACTAAAAAGTATTTAAATAATTATAGGAGTAGTTAATATTGGCAAAAACATCACAGGTAGCCAGAGAGAACAAAAGAAAAAGGCTTGTTAACAAGTATGCCGAAAAAAGAAAACAGCTGAAAGCTAACGGAGATTACGATGCTTTATCGGAGCTTCCCCGCAACAGTAATCCTGTAAGGCTTCATAACAGGTGTGCAGTAACAGGCAGAGCAAGAGGCTTTTACAGGAAATTCGGTATATCAAGGCTTACTTTCAGAAAGATGGCTCTTGAGGGCATGATCCCCGGAGTTAGAAAAGCAAGCTGGTAGTTTTTTAATAAAAAGTAAATTAAGTATATATAATGCACACTGATCCAATTTCAGATTATCTAACCAGAATCAGGAACGCACAGAAAGCTAAAAAGAAATCTGTCGAAGTACCTGCTTCAAAACTTAAAGTAAAGATCACAGAGATCCTTAACAAACAGGGATTTGTGGGTGAGTTTAATGTTGTTGATACAGCAACAAAACAGGGTAATATAGTCATTAAATTGAAATATATTAATGGAGACGCCGTTATTTTAGGTCTGGAAAGAGTCAGTAGGCCGGGTATTCGGAAATATGTTCCTTCTGATGCCATTCCTAAAGTTCTTAACGGACTTGGAGTCGCGATCGTCTCAACATCTAAAGGATTGATGACTGATAAAGAAGCAAGATCACTTGGTGTCGGCGGAGAAGTACTCTGCAGCATTTGGTAGTAAATAATTTTTGTGAAAGTCTAAATTTAGTTTAATAATGTCAAGAATAGGTAAAAAACCGGTTCCAATTTTAAAGGGTGTTAAGGTTGAAAAATCCGGAGATAATATAACAGTAACAGGACCTAAAGGTTCAATGAGCCTTTATGTTAACCCTTTGATCAAATCGCAGATAAATGAAAATGAGATTGAGTTTACCAGGGGATCCGATCTGAAGAGAGAAAAGTCCCTTCATGGATTGTATGCTATTTTGGTTAAGAACATGATCAATGGAGTTGCTGAAGGATTTTCGAGGAAACTTGAACTTGTTGGTATCGGGTACAGAGCCGAGATCAAACAGGGCAAGCTTTTTCTGAACCTTGGATTTTCTCATCCGATAATTTTCGTTGCTCCCGAGGGCATAAAAGTTGAAACTCCTACAGATACTGCAATTCTGATCTCAGGTATAGATAAGCAGCTTGTTGGCCAGGTTGCTGCCAAGATAAGATCATTTAAGATCCCTGAACCATACAAAGGAAAAGGAATCAAGTACGAAGGTGAATACATCAGGCGTAAAGCAGGAAAAGCAGCTGCTAAATAGCCGAAACTTTTTTAGAGTTAACATTTTAACGAACAGATAAATAATTTTAATAAGCAGTATGCCAAGTAAAGTAAAATTAAGTCCGCGCCAAAAAATAAAATACCGTATCAGGAAAAGGATTACCGGCACAGCTGAGCGTCCCAGATTTGTAATATACAGAAGCCTGAATAATGTTTATGCCCAGTTGATCGATGACGTGAGCAGGAAGACAATTTGTTCTGTTTCTTCAATATCCAAAGATGTAAAAGGTGATAGTGAGAAAAGAACTAAGACTGATAAAAGCAAACTGATAGGCAAGAAGATTGCTGAGAAGGCATTGGAGAACAAGATCAAAAAAGTAGTGTTTGATAGAAATGGCTACCTTTATCACGGTAGAGTGAAATCTATTGCAGATGCTGCTCGTGAGGCGGGGCTGGAATTTTAGAGCATTCCTGACAATAGCGGCCCTAACTCCTTATAATTCAAATAATTATATTCTCGGGTCGTCTAATGGCAGGACAGCGGCCTTTGGAGCCGTTAGTGGAGGTTCGACTCCTCCCTCGAGAACTGCGGTTTTTGTTAAATTTTAACTTATTGTGGATTTTCATATTTTTTTTATATATATTTGTAATTAGAATTGATAAAAAATATTAATTAATGGCAAAAAAAGTAAAAGCTGGCGAATTACAGTTAAAAGATAAACTTGTTTACATAGGAAGAGTTGCAAAAGTTGTAAAAGGCGGAAGAAGGTTCAGCTTTACTTCTGTTATTGTTGTTGGCGATGGCAACGGTCATGTTGGGATTGGATTGGGTAAGGCAAACGAAGTTTCCTCAGCAATTGCAAAAGGCTCTGATGATGCACGTAAGAACTTAGTTTATGTACCTTTACGTAAAGGTACACTACCTCATGAAGTAGTCGGCAAGTATGGTGCAGGTAAAGTACTTCTGAAACCTGCAACTCCGGGAACCGGACTTATAGCGGGTGGCGGTGTCAGAGCGGTTTTAGAGGCTGCCGGAATCCAGGATGTACTGACTAAATCACTTGGCTCTTCAAATCCTCACAATATGGTAAAAGCTACAATGAACGCCTTAAGAAATATTTATGATGCAAAAGCGCTGGCTTCCAGAAGAGGCGTTGAAATTCAAACAATTTTCATGAATTAATATCCAGCAGGATAATATAAATTGGCAAAGATAAAAGTAAAACAAATAGCAAGCACCATCGATAGGCCTAAGGCTCAGAAGAGGATCATTGAATCATTGGGGCTTGGCAAGATCAGCAGAATAAGAGAACACAACGATACACCCCAGATCAGGGGCATGATTTTTAAAGTAAAGCATTTAGTTGAAGTTACTAATTAAGATTATACATTCAATAACGAAATA
>JAUQWT010000229.1 GCA_030835005.1 Ignavibacteria bacterium
TTATTTCTGATGTCCATATTAGTAATCAATTCTCAAGCTTCCCCAAAAAATATTATACCCAAACTTAGTATTACTATCAACATAGTCAAAATTTCTTCTCTGGAACTTTAGGGTTATGTAGTATTGACGGATCGGCTGCCATACAAGCTCTGCCATGATGATGTTTCTATTTACTCTTAAGCCATTCAGGAAAGTATTCTTCCTCTGGAAGTCACCTTTTCCGTAAAGAATATCAGAACCTACATTTACGAAATTTCCCAGACTATCAGTATAATTCTCACCGGTTCTTTGGTGTTTAAAAGTTACAGCAAGATACAAACTGCTTCCAAAATTAAATCCAACTCTTACTGCGTGCTCATCAGAATTAGGATTGAGTGAGTGGCCAATCGGCAGCCCCCAGTTGGCATAAGAATTATTCACTTCTCTGTGAGAGTAAACAAACGGATCAAGCCTTGTATATTCATAAGTTAAGCTCAAGTTAGGTAAAGTAAATGCGTTTTGCCACATTAAACCTCCCTGAAAACCGAACTTGTTGTCATTGCCTTTAGATGAATCGCTGCCAATTGTTTCAAAATTTATGTCATCGGCAAGAATCGAACCTTGTATTGCCAGATTTTTCACCGGATAAAGCTGGAAATCTAAACCAAGCAAAGTATTGTTGGAGTTCTTACCGGGAAGCTCTGTATTTAGGTCTGCTGATGTTAAGAAACTGATAGGATTAATGAATGCAAAGTTGATCGGAATATTGCTGTACACTACCATTTCATTAAATCCTATTTTGAATGTGTTATTAAAGAAAGGACCAAGCTCAAGGCGGTGAAATACAAAGTATTTTGAAGAAAGCTGAACTCCGGCAGAGTCATTGCCAACAATACTGGAATGAAAGAAAGAGTAACGAACTTTTTTGTAATGAAGGTCAAGTTTCAGGAAATCAAAAGGTGCGGAGTTCTTATTTGACAGTATCATTTTATCTATAAACCCTGTGCCGAAACTCAGCGCTTCACGTCCTACAGTTAGGCCAATCCATTCAGTTGCAGGAGAGTACCTTAAATATCCTTCATAGCTATCAAAAGTCTTGTTGCCTTCGCTTCTATACTTGCGCGTTGAGTACAGTATTGGATCCACAAATGCAGTCTTCTGAGCATCTTCAGAGTTTCCCCCAAGCCGGACACCATTGGAAAGCTTCAGGTAATAACCAACTGTGCTAAAAAGTGTTCCCCTAATTCTTGTACCAAGCTGACCGAGAAGTACATGAGGTTTCCCTGAAGAATCTCCATCTAACCCAATATATCTCATCTCTCCAATTGCGTCCCAGAAAAAAGATACATTTGAATCAGCCGTTGAATAAAGATACTTTTGTTTTTTATTAGAGAATAGTTCACCAAATCCCTTTTTAGAAAAGAAATTTGAAGATTTTTTCAGAGTGCCCTTTGAATCATATTCAAATTCTATAAGGTAGTAATCAAGCAAAGCCCTATCTGTCTTAGAAAGTTTAGCCCGTTTTAAGTCTATTTCAAGAAGCATTTTAGCTGCTTCTTTTCTTGAAACCGGGCTCATAGATGATGAATAATCTGAAATTACTTTGTTAGTGAACATTCTATCAAGATAGTCATAAACGGGATTACTCAATGGAACCAACTCCACTTGTGAAAGAGAAATTCCTGATGTTGTTATGAAAAAGAAAAAGACTAAAAAGTAATTTAGCTTACCCATATTGTTTTTTTGATAGTTTGATGTTTTATTGAGCAATGTTTTTCATTTTTTCAAGAACTTCCAGGATTACATAATGGAAAATAATTGAATGAACGCTTTCAGCAGTACACATATCATTCAAAGGTACGTGCACTGTGTGAGAAGCCATTTCACGGAGTTTGCCGCCATCAAATCCAGTTACACCAATTGTCTTTAAGCCATTGTTATTTGCCCAATCGATTGCTTTTATGATGTTTGGACTGTTTCCGGAACCGCTTATGGCAATCACATAATCACCTGAATTCGCAAACGTTCTAAGCTGTTGCTCAAAAATACTGTCATAACCTTCATCATTACCTTGAGCAGTAATGAACGGTGTATTATCAGTCAAACTTAATGCTCTCAGTCTTTTGTTCTGGTCCTTTGAGCGCCTGGTTCCTTTTGCAAGATCCTGTGCCAAATGAGATGCATTTGCAGCACTGCCGCCATTACCTATGACAAACACAAATTTGTCGTTCTTATACGCCTCCAAAAGCATGTCAATGAATTCTTCAATTTCATTACCATCAAGCGTATCCAAAACACCAATCACTGATTCCTGATATTGTCTAAAATCCATAATTATTCTATAATTCCTTTCTTAGTTTCACAAAAATCATCATAAATTTCGTATTACTCAATGAAAAATGAAGAAAGGGTAAATATTTATTTATTCGGATAAGTTAGTTGGTTTTCGTACAACATTGAGGTTTTTCATGGTCTTTTCCGCATAATCCAGAATATCTTCTACATCAGTTTGAGCTTTGAGATATTCAACATATTCTTTCACGCTGTCCCGGGCGGTACGTTTAGGGCGCCACCCAAGTTTCTTTAATTTACTTATATCCGAACATGCATTTCTTGTATCACCGAAACGGTACTCTCCGGTAATATTTGGTTTGATACTGCCTTTCCCGAACTCTTTTGCAACTATTTCCGCAAATTCCTTAACAGTGTAAGATCTTCCTCCACCAACATTAAACGCCTGATAATTTGCTTCGTCACGGGTCATGGCAAGAATATTTGCGTCTACAACATCATGCACATTTACAAAATCTCTTTGCATCAACCCATCTTCGTAAACAACAGGAGCTTTATCAAAGTAATAACTCAAAGAAAAAATCCGGCATGCCCCGCTGTACATGTTGTAGAAAGATTGCCTAGATCCCTGTACGATAGAGTATCGTAAAGCAACGCTTGGCAGGTTGTACCGCTCACCAAAATTAAGCGCCATTAACTCCTGTGAATACTTTGATATGGCATATTGGTTTGGAGGGGATGCATATGTTTCAGGTGTCCAGATATACTCCATCTTATTTCCATTGTCATCGGCAAAGTCCCATTGTCCTTTCTCAAGCTGCTCATTTGTTCTTCTTTTCGGGCAGCAAATCTTGCCGTCAATTGAACGGTATATTCCTTCACCGTTAACAAACTGAGAAGAAGCTACAATTATCTTCTTTATTGGCAAATTCTTGGCAACAGCAATCTCATAGATCAATGCAGTACTTACGGAATTTACGTGAAAAAAAGTAGAAAAATCCGGTAAGTAGTCTTGGTATGCCGCCAAATGAAATATGTAATCCACACCCTCTAATGCATTTTCAATAGTTTCACGGTCTCTTACATCACCCAACATAAACTCAGCTTCGGCAGGGATATATTCTGGTTTTCCCTTAAGGTGTACAGGTTTTTGCAGATTATCAAGTATCCGCACTTCATAACCAAGCTGCAGAAGTCTATCGACAGTGTGTGATCCAATAAAACCGGCCCCGCCTGTAACTAAAACTAAAGACATAAATTGCCTATCCTCAAGATTTATTTTATATCGTACCGGGTCTGATCAAAAATGATCTTGCTTCCGAATTTTTCGAGCAGAAAAGGAAGTTCCCTGTATTCTCTCAACGTTCTTCTTAGAGTATCTTGTCTGTCTCTCTCGCAATATACCAGAAGGAACCCACCGCCTCCTGCGCCTGATATTTTTGCTCCAAGTGCCCCGCCTTTCATTGCCAGCCTGTGCATTTTGTCGATTTCTCCGTTTGAGACGTTAGAAGCGAGCTGTTTTTTCATTTCCCAATTAATTTTCAGATTTTCGCCGATCCGGTTAATATCAAGTGAATTCAATCCGTCAAGCGTGTCAAACGCCAGTTCTTTTATTCTGTGGTGGAATTCCAGCTTTGACATTATGCTGCTATTCTGTTCCTCAAGTATTGAGGCTGCTTTGCGTGTCACATTAGTGAAAAATAACAATAGATTTGAACCAAGTTTTCTTTTGGGTTCGCTATCTATGCTTATATCTATAACTTCAACAGAATTATCTTTACAGAATCTGAAAGCCTTCAAACCGCCAAATGCTGCAATATACTGATCCTGTTTGCCAATAGGTCTTTTCAATATTTTGATCTCTATTTCACATGCTTCCTTTGCTAACTGCTCTGAAGTAACGAGAATCCCTCTGAACTGATAGAATGCATGCAGCAACCCAACGGTCAGGCTGCTTGATGACCCAAGCCCGGAACCTTCGGAAGGAATATCTGCCAGCATCAAGACCTCAAAACCATTGTGCATTCCGGTTTTTAGCGCGGTTTCTCTTACAAGATCATGTTGGATTTCATCTATTGACTTAACAATTTCCTTTGTGGAATAATCTACATAAATGAGGTCATCAAACCTCTCCTTTATAACCACATAGATATATTTATCTATTGCAGTGCTAACAACGAATCCTTCATGATCTGAGTAATATTTCGAAAGATCAGTCCCACCACCCGCAAGACTGATTCTCAAAGGTGTCTGTGAAATTATCATTTAACTTTCTGTAACATAATTTAAATTTTCCAGAACTTCAATATTGAGTTTGTATTTGTTTCCATCCGTATCAGAAGCGAAGTTTTCCTCATCAAAACGGAGTTTTTCCCCGGTTTTTGACATCCAATATCTAAATCTAGCCGGGTTTCCGGTCACCAGTGCAAAATCCGGAACGTTTTTAGTGACAACTGATCCAGCACCAACCATACAATATTTTCCTAATGTAATACCGCATAATATTGTAGCATTTGCACCAACACTGCACCCTTTCTTCAGAATGGTTTTCAGAATATTACCGCTATGTCTTTTACTTCTTGGGAACATATCGTTTGTGAAGGCTGCATTGGGTCCAAGAAAGACATCATCCTCAATTTCCAAGCCTTCCCAAAGCGAAATCCCATTTTTTACGGTTACTCGGTTACCAATTTTTACTCCGTTTTCAACAAAAACATAATCACACAGATTACAATCTTCACCTATCACAGAACCATTCAATACATGAACAAAAGCCCATATTCTGGTATTTTTTCCAATACTATTGGATTCCACCAGCGCTTTTGGGTGGCAAAAATATTCGTTAACCTGCATAAATAATAACTTAAATTATAAAATTAACCTTAGAAAAATTCTACATTTGGTAGAATAATGAAACACATTTCAACTTTCTAATCGATTTTGATGAAGTTGAGTTACTTCTCAAAACGAACAATCAAATTCCTCCTTTTCCAAGAACCATAATTGGGATTGTCTTGAAAAGTATTTTAAGGTCTAGCCATAAAGATTGGTTATCAGCGTAATACAAATCAAGTAAAACAGAATCGCTAAATGTAACATCTTCGCGGTTTCTTGCAATTATCTGTGCGAGACCCGTAATACCAGGTATAACTTTATATTTCAATTTATGCCAATCTTTGAAATGGTCGAATTCGTAAGGTAAGCATGGGCGAGGTCCCACAAGGCTCATGTTACCTTTAAATACATTAAACAATTGAGGTAGCTCATCAAGACTGAATTTCCTCAGCAGTTTACCTATGCCTGTAATCCTGGAGTCATTCTCGAGTTTCTTATAACCTTTGTTCGCAGTTATCAAATTTTCAAGATGTAATTCATGTATCGATGCATCATTATCCACACACATTGTTCTAAACTTAAACCACTTGAATCTCTTTCCATTCTTTCCTATAACATCAGTACTGTAAATAACAGGTCCCTTTGAAGAAAGTTTTATTCCTAAAGCAATAGTTATCCATATGGGAATCAACATCAAAATTAGGAATGCTGATGCGGCAATATCAAACTTCCGTTTGAATCTTTCAGAATACAATGGAGATACATTTGGGGAGACCGATATAACTTTCAAGTCATGATACTCGCCTTCATCAAGCTTTGCGGTGATAATATCAAAATGGTTGGAAACCAGGTTTACGTGACAATTTGTCAGTTTACATTTTTCGATGAGATCGAGCAGGTTCTTATTTTCTATACTTTGGATTGTGATAAAAATCTCGTCGATTTCCTGTTCTTCAACTATTCTATTAATATCCTTTGAAGAGCCAAGTACAGGGACATGGTTAATTGTCAGTCCTTCTTTCTCCGGATCGTCATCAAGGAATGCAACAAGCTCTATATGATAGTGCGGCTTAACTGTCAGCAATTCTGCAAAAAACATTCCAAGGTTGCCGGCTCCAATTGCCAGTACACGCCTTGTCAGGAATTCCTTTATGTTGCCGCCAACATAATTTGCGCGTAAAAAACGACGTAAGACCAATACCCTTGACAAAAACAAAAGTATAAATGCAGATGCAAAGTAAATGATAACCTGTGTTCTTGAATCATGCAGAGCTTCCTGAGTTTTTACCAGAAAAATGGCAAGAATAATAACTATACTGTTTATCAATAATCCTTTCAATATCAGCAGAGTCTGCTCACCAATCTGTAAGAAGTATTTGTGTTTATAAAGCTGGTAGTACCTGAAGACAGGAATTATCAGAAAAGCACCGAAAATAAAGATCAGAAGTTTCTCAATGTATGAAGCCTCCAAAAAATAAACACTTATATCCGGAACAGTTATATATAATGCAAGGATAAATGACAGCGTTGTACAAAAAATATCATTAACCGATAGAATCAGTTTTTTTGCGCCCCACTTTTTTATGAATTCGTCCAGCATTTATCTGTAGAATGATTTTATTGTACTGCAAACATATTCTACCATTTCATCACTCATCTCAGGGTACATCGGGATTGACAGAATCTCGCCTGCAAGTTTCTTTGCCACAGGGAAATCATCAGCTTTATACCCCAAATGCGAATAGGCCTTCTGCATATGAAGCGGGAGGGGATAGTGAAGCCCTGTTTGAATCCCTTTCTCATTGAGAAATGAGACCAATTCCTCTCTCTTAGGCACACGAACAATATACAAATGATAAACCGGCTTTACGTGATCAGGGTTAAAAGGAGTAATAACTTCGCTTATTCCCAGATCAGCAAATGTCTTTGTGTATAAAGCTGCTATCCTTCTGCGGTTTTGGGTCCACTTTTCGATATACTTTAATTTAACGTTAAGTACGCCTGCCTGGATCTCTTCCATTCTAAAATTATGTCCAACAATCTCATGTACATATTTTTCAATTGAGCCGTGCTGGCGGTACTTAAGCATGAAGTCATAAAGCCTGTCATCATTTGTTGTTACTGCTCCTCCTTCACCATATGCACCAAGGTTTTTGCCCGGGTAAAAACTAAATGTGCCAATATCGCCCAGTCCGCCAATTTTCTGGTCTTTGTATTCTGCCAAATGAGACTGCGCGCAGTCTTCAATGACAAATAGATTGTGATCATCCGCGATATCAAGAACCCGGTCCATTTCTGCCGGCTGCCCGTATAAATGTACCGGTATGACTGCTTTAGTCTTTGGGGTTATTGCTGCTTCAATTTTAGAAGGATCAATATTATATGTTTGTTCATCATTATCAACAAAAACGGGTGTAGCACCGCATGCAGAAACACCTTCTGCGGTTGCAATAAATGTGTTTACAGGGACTATAACTTCGTCACCCGCGCCAATTCCAAGCGAGTGGACGGCCACATGCAGTGCATCTGTGCCGGAGCTCAGTGCGACTGCATACTTAGTATCATGGATTTTGGCAAATCCATCTTCAAACTTTTTTGCTTTTTTCCCACAGATATAGGCTGTGTTATCAAGTACTTCATTTATTTCTTTGAGTACTTCTTCTTTGATTTCTGTATACTGTGTTTTTAAGTCCACAAATGGTACGTTCATCAAATCCTTAACTTTCTATTTAAAATGTATAATATTTTGCCCAAAATTAAGCAAAATTCAAGACTTTTTATATCCAATCTTTATGGACAATAGACGGTATATTTTCTCTAATATATTGTTAATAAAGATAATATACTAACTAATTTCCCTTTGCCTTATTTTGCATAAATGAAATAAGAACTGATAGAGCTAAAACAGAAACTATAACTATTAAAGAAATATATACCGGTATATGCCACCCTGAATTCACCAATGGCAAAAGCATCTTTACACCAACATAACATAAAATGATACCAACGCCTTTCTTTACAAACTCAAACTTATCTGCAATTGCCGCCAGCAGGAAATACAT
>JAUQWT010000230.1 GCA_030835005.1 Ignavibacteria bacterium
TTATGGGGATTGCAGTTCTATCCTCAAAAAGAAGCAAAGACCCCAGTACACAAGTTGGTGCTTGTATAGTTAACCAGTACAACAAGATCGTTGGAATCGGCTATAATGGCTTTCCCATAGGCTGTGATGATGATGCCTTGCCATGGGATAAGACTTCAGAGAATCCGAATGAGACAAAGTATCCATATGTTGTTCACGCCGAAGCCAATGCAATATTGAACTCAACCAAAGACCTTCACGGTTCGAGAATTTATGTTGCCCTATTTCCGTGTAATGAGTGTACAAAGCTGATAATTCAATCCGGGATAAAAGAAATTATTTATCTTTCTGATAAATACCGCAATACAGACAGCGTTAAGGCATCTAAAAAAATGCTGGGGCTCGCCAAAGTCAGCTTCAGGCAGCTGGATCTGAGCGGAAAGAAGCTGGAAATTGATTTCAGTATTGATTGAGCGTTATGGCAGATACTTCAAAAAAGAAAGTAACAATTGAAGAAGCTAAGCTTGCCGGCGGGAAGAAATACAGAGAAAAAGTAAAAAAGGTTTTAAAAGAATACGAACAATTACCCGACGAAAAGAAACACCAAATCCATCTTTATTACGGTTACGGCAAAGGCAAAACAACTGCAGCTATGGGGCTTGCTTTCAGGGCTCTTGGAGCTGGCAAGAGCGTTGCAATTGTTGAGTTTGATAAGGGTTTTGATCAAACCGAAGAACATTATTTTGAGCGAAGGATATTCATTAAGCTGAAGGATCTTGGATACCCCATAGAAATAAATTCTTCGGGGTGCGAAAGAATGAATGAGGACGGGACTTTCAGATTCAAGAATGCCGAAGAAGATTTCGTGGAAGCAAAAAGAGCACTTGGGATCGTTAAAGACCTGATATCAAACGGGAAACAGGATGTTTTAATACTTGATGAATTTGTAGCGGCAGTTAATTATCACTTAATTCAGGAACAGGATGTATTTGATATGATAGATCTTTACAATAAGAACCGCAGATTTGAACTTATTATGACGGGACACAAGCTTTTCGATGGCCTTGAAGAACGTGTTGATCTTATTACAGAAATGAGGAAAGTTAAACATTACTTTGATAAAGGAATACAGGCAAGGAAAGGGATTGAGTATTGATCTGACGCATTCCCAAACTGGAGTTTGGGAATGAAGATAGGCAATCAGGCATCAGAGATAGGTTTATTTCTATAAACAATATTACCCAACAGAATAGTAATAGCGCACACAACCAACCCTGCCAAAATATCAACAACATAATGATACCTTAAATACACCGTTGCTGCTACCATACAAAAGAAGTAAAGCAGGTAGAAATAAAATGATCTTGATCTGAACTTCCATGAAATATACATGATCAAAAATGCCGTTATAGTATGCAGGCTTGGCATTGCATCTCGCTGTACATAATCCTGGGGATTAGATACTCCCGGTGGGATCGATTCGCCGAAATTCAGAAACGCCCTTATAAGTTCAGTCAAAAACAGACCCGGTAATTCAGTGCTTATTGAAAAGAAATCATGTAAGTGAAAGCGCGGCCCGTTTGCCGGGAAAATAAAATAGAGCAGGTAACTGAAATAAAAGCTGAAAAAGATAATGAATATAGTGTACTTAAACTCTTTGTACCTGTGCCTCAAATACAATTGCAGCCCTATGACAACGATCATAGGGTAATAATACACATATACAATCTGAAGAAATTCCGTTAATAACGGATTTTTGAAACGGTAAGCCCATTGGGTCGGATTTACGCCAAAGATAAGAAAATCAAATCTAATGAGAAGCGGATCAATATCAGCCGGCTTAAGGTAATATATTATATAATAGACTTCTTTAAAGATTATAAGTATTACCGCTACCCCATACCAATATCTTATTAATTTTAAAGGCGACCTTATATCTCTTTCACTTATGTTGCTCTCAAATACTTCCTTTTCGTATTTTATTACAAGCAGCCAAATTCCGTAAATTAACAAAATATTCAGCGGGATATACAGAAACCAGTATTCAATCCTAACATTGAAAACCAAAAAGATGAATGTTAACACAGCAAGAAATGCCTGAGTAACTATATCAGCCGGTGATAAGTATTTGAAGAAGTTTTTTAACAATCTTTACTTAACATTTATTAAAGAAGCCAGCGAAGTGCAAACGTAGAGAGAGATAGAAAAACAGTGATTCCAACTACATCCTGGAATGCAGTTTCAAACGGCCCGACTGTTATTGCGGGATCAAATCCCATTTTTTTTGATAAAAGGGGAGTCGTTGTTCCTACAAAGGCGGAGATATTTATCGAAATACACATAGATAAGCCCACGACCAGACCGAATATGAACTTTCCATACCAAATAGCTCCAATTGTTCCAATAATTGCACCGCATATTAATCCAAGTATCAGGCTTATCATCAGCGATCTTCTTACCGGTGCAGCCCACCTGTTTAGAGTTATGCCGCCAGTTGCAAGTGCGCGCACTGTCATTGCAGAAGCCTGAAGGCCGGTATTGCCTGATATAGCAGAAATGATTGGCATAAACGAAGTAAGCAGGAGTACTTTGGCGAGTGTTTCATCATAATAATGAATTACTACACCGGCAAAAAACTGTATTCCAAGAGTGATCAGAACCCACGGAAGGCGAAGCCATGCAACCTGGTAGGGTGATTTGCTTGCAAGCTCTTCTGCATCAGACCCGACAATTTTAGCAACATCTTCAGAAAATTCTTCTTCCATGATCTCGGCAATGTCATCAAATGATATCTTTCCGACAATTCTTTGTTTTTCATCCACGACAGGTACGGAAACAAGATCATATTTACGCATAATTGATGCGACTTCTTCCTGGTCGGTGTCAACATCAACAGAGATCACCTCAGTATTCATTAAGTCAGCCATGATCATAGCCGGGGTATCCAGAGCAACTATGATCTTTTTGAGTGAAACTATGCCATTCAGTTTTCCTGATTCATCAGTTACCCAGATATGATACAAATGTTCATTATCAGGTGCTTCTTCGCGGATAATTTCAACTGCACGGTTAATCGAATCCGTTGCCTTAACAATAACGAATTCTTTTTGCATGATTCCGCCGGCAGTATTTTCGTCATAAGCCAGGAGCTCTTTAACCTCGCTGGAATCTTCGGCTTCCATCTGTTCAAGTACATCTTCGGCCTTTTCTTCTTCAAGTTCACTGATAATATCGGTTGCATCATCGGAATCCATTTCGCCGACAATCTCGCTGATCTCCAAAGTGGAAAGGTGTTCCAGTATGAAATCTTTGTGATAGTCGCTAAGTTCAAGCAGAACTTCAGCCGAAGTTTCATCATCCAAAAGCTGGAATAAGTATAAACCCTCTTCCTGTGTTAAGTTATCAATTATAAGGGCAATATCAGCCGGGTAAATATCTGCCAGAATGTTCCTGAGCAATGTATCGCTTTTACTGCCGATGAGATCTGAAATATCAGCAAGTAATTGCTCATCAATCTCGATAACAGCCCTGTTTTGTTTTCTATCCGGCATACTGTATTGAAGCTAGGATTTATTATTTAGTTTAAGACCCGAATCTGGCAAACGCCCGTTTCAGTAATTCATTATTGAAAGTACCCGCAGGCGAGTGAATGTACTTAAGATATGCAGTATAGCCAATCATTGCTGCATTATCAGTTGAATAAATTTTCTCAGGAAAAAATACTTTGTACCCATTGGAAGTGTACTTCATAAATTCGTTTCTTAACCTTGAGTTGGCTGAGACGCCTCCTGATACAGAAATATTCTTTATTCCGTAATCATTTGCGGCAGAAACGGTTTTGCTTACAAGAGAGCCAACTACTGCTTTCTGAAAGGAAGCACAAAGATCATTCAACGGAATTTTTGATGTATCACCGGCGAAATTTTTTCTTAGATAATACAAAACAGAAGTTTTAATGCCACTGAATGAAAAATCATAAGGTCTGCCCTTTATAACAGATCCGGGAAATTTGTGATAATTCTCATTTCCGATGGATGCAAGCTTATCTATCAAAGGACCGCCGGGATACTCCAGCCCAAGCATCTTGGCAACTTTATCAAATGCTTCGCCTGCTGCGTCGTCCTGTGTTTGACCAAGGACTATGTAGTCTTTATATCCGCTTACAAGAAAAAGGATAGTATGTCCTCCCGAGACCACAAGTGAGATGAAAGGGAACTCAATTTCTGCTTTTCCTATAAAACATGAAACCAAATGAGACTCAATGTGATTTATACCGACAAATGGTATGTTGTTTGAAACCGCAAATCCTTTGGCAAAATTAAACCCTACTAACAAGGAACCTATGAGTCCGGGTCCGCGCGTTGCTGCAACAAGCCCAATATCCAAAGGGCTGAGATTTGCTTCAACAAATGAGGCCTTCACAATCTTATCAATCGTTCTAATGTGTGCCCTTGAAGCAAGTTCAGGAACGATTCCGCCATAATCTTTATGGAAAAGCTGCGACGAGATAATATTTGAGCAAACCTCAAAATTGTTGAGAATTGCCGCGGAAGTTTCATCACATGAAGATTCAATTGCAAAAGTATACATTTACAAAAATATTAATTTTTGAGCGTTTTTACAATGTTATGTCAAAACACACTCAAGTAGTTACCGTATAGAGGTTATATATACCGTTTTGAGGGTATTGAGAACAGTAGCTAAAGATACTAATTTAGTATCCCCAATGAAAATGTTGTTTGATTTTTGGAAATAAATGATTATTATTGTCGCAGGGGGTATGAGCAAGTATTATAAAGTCACTAATGGCTATACTAAAAGTAAATTTTTAGATCAAGTTATAAATTTACAAATATATAAGAAAGTTATGTTGAAGAGACTACTCCCGGTTTTTCTGATAGTGATTTTTGCGTCAGTTTCAGGCACATTTGCTCAGTCCCTGGCAGATTCCGGATATTATTACCAGAAAATTGGATTTAAGGAGAAAGCTGCCGGATTTTTCGAGAACTATATTTATTCCAATCCTGATAACTACCAAGTCAGGTTAGACCTTGCATATCTCTATCTTGATTCCAAACAATTAGCTAAAGCACGAGAGCAGTTTGATTATGTCGGCAGAAATTCGCCGAATGAAAATGAAACCAAGCAGGCAAAGGAATCAATTGCCGTAATTGATAATCAGACAGGGCAGGTTGTTAACAATCAGACCACCACAATCCCCGGAACAACAGGGTCTAATCTTGATTCAGGCTATTACTATTTGAATGCCGGAAATAAGACAAAAGCAGCTGCGTTCTTCGAGCAGCATTTGAAAGAAAATCCGAAGGATACCAAAATACATCTGCAGCTGGCCTACATATATTATGATCAGAAAAAGTACAGCGATGCACTAAAACATTTTGACTATGTTGGGAAATACTCAACCAATTCTGACGAAAAGCAATTATCAAAATCAGCGTCACTTACTTTAAGAGAAGACCTGGCATTTAATTCACCAAGATCTTTAGACCTGTACTTCTACAATTATTACGATTCATTCCAGGAAAATTATATTGCAAATCTTGTTACGCATGTTAACTTCAGGATTGGTAAAGGATTTTTTGCAGGTCCTTACCT
>JAUQWT010000231.1 GCA_030835005.1 Ignavibacteria bacterium
TGCTCAATCTTCCCTTCAAGCTGGCTCACAAGAAGTTCAATTAAGTAAAGTCCGAAGCTCATTACATGGCCATTAACCAGTGTAAAAGGCGTCCCGATCCCATCATCATAATACTCAAGGATAAAATTATTGTCATCACCTTTAATCAAATTTATGCTTATTTCGCCGCGCTTCTTGCCCGGGAAAGCATGTTTAAAGGAATTTGTTATCAATTCGTTAATCAAAAGTCCAAACGGCACTGCTGTCTCAATTGAAAAACTTATGTCAGAAGCATTGATCCTGATCTTAATCCTGTCGTTTGTTTCTCCGTAAGATGCAGATAACAGGCCTGCAATGCTTAAGAGGTATTCTTCCATATTTATGCTGCTGAGATCATCTGATTTATACAAAAGCTGATGAATCAAAGCCATTGACCTGACCCTGTTCTGGCTGATTGTCAATTGAGATCTCAATAGCGGGTCATTGACAGATGATGCCTGAAGGTTCAGCAAGCTTACAACTATTTGCAGATTGTTCTTTACACGATGATGAATCTCTTTAAGCATTACTTCTTTTTCCAGTAATGCCCTCTGCAGCTGTTCTTCATGCTTTTTCTTCTCAGTTACATCATTTTTGATCGCAATAAAATTAATTATCCTGTCATTATCATCAACTACAGGAGTGATTTTTATTTCTTCCCAGTAAAGCTCACCGCTTCTTTTCTTATTGCAAAACTGGCCTTCCCACGGATTCCCGGTTAAAATGCTTGTCCACATTTCTTTGTAAACTGCTTTTGGTGTCAAACCTGACTGGAACAAACAGGGATTTCTGCCCATTACTTCTTCTTTTGTGTAACCAGATAGATCTTCAAATTTCCTGTTAACATACTCTACATTGCCTTCAATATCCGTGATTACAACAGTATTTGAGCTTTGTTGTACTGCAGTTGATAGTTTATGTATATTCCTTTCGTTTTTAATTCTTTCGGTAATATCACGGGAATTAACAACTATCTTATCAGAATGGGAGAGAGATTCAAACTTAGTTGCAACAGATTCTAAATGGCAATATGTACCGTCAGCTTTCAAAAACCTGTATTTGGCACTGATGGTCCTTCCGGGATTATTAAAACCTTCATTGATTGCTGATTGAACATGTTTTAAGTCATCTTTATGAATTAGGGTAAATGCATTTGTTGACACGAGTTCATCCATGGTGTAGCCAAGAATATTCTCGATCGATTTACTTTCATAAAGGATCGTACCTGTCGCAGTTATTATGGTTATAATATCAGAAGAATAGTTAATGAGGGTTTTTAGAACTTCATCATCAATTTCATCTTTTTGTAACTTTTGTAAATCTGAGGGCTGTTCCTTCTTGATCAAAACAAGGTTATCAACATATGGCAGCCGCTTCGGGTTTTGTGCTTCGTTCATTAAGAATGTCATATACTTTTTCAAACTCCATTGCTTTATCGAAAAATTGTCTTGCTCCAAGCATTTTGCATTTATCACGGTAAAACTGGTAGTTCAGATTAGAAAGAACTATTACATAGGGTTTCTTAGTCATCCCTGTGATCTCTTCAAGAACTCTTATCCCGTGTCCGAACTTCAGCGAAATATCCAGTATCACAAAATCAGGCTCAAGTTCTACTATCATCTTAACAGCATTGTAGCCATCTGAGGCTCTTCCATCGATCTTTATATTCTGCAGGGGTTCCAGAAGCTTTTCAAGTCTCTGAACTATCATATCAGAATCTTCAATAATCAGTAATTTATAGGGCACTAATCTGACCATTTAATTATACAAATATAATCCCTAAAGACTATTGGCTGTTAGTGTATAATGAATGAAATGAATGTAGTAGAAAATGTTACAAAAAAATTGGAGTTGCAGTATGAAAAATGGGGAAAATCAGTCAATTAGGTTATTATGCATTGCATATTGAGAGAGCTCTACGTTTGAATTCATGCTCAGCTTCTCAAGTATCCTTGCTCTGTAAGTATTTACTGTATGTACGCTTATTGAAAGCTCTTCTGCTATTTCTGTTGCCTTTTTTCCGGAGGAGATCTTTATGAACACTTCATATTCCCTGTCTGAGAGGTTTTCATGAGGCTGCTTATCCATATTATCTGAAAGAATATCCACCAAACGGTCTGCCAATGCCTTCGAAACGTATTTCCTTCCGGTAAGCACAGTTCTTATTGCTTTAACAAGTTCGTCAGGAGCGCTTTCTTTGGTCAGATACCCTGCTGCTCCGGCTTTCAAAGCTCTTATTGCGAACCTGTCTTCGGGATGCATACTTAATATCAGTATTTTGAACTTTTTTTTCATGGCTTTAAGGTCTTTTAATACATCAAGTCCGCTTTTGCCGGGCATAGATATATCCATGATCACAACATCCGGCTGCTTGTCCAAGATCATTTCAAGCGCATCGTTACCGTTTGAGGCTTCACCGATGATTTTCATATCTATTTCATCCTGAATGGTCTTTTTTATACCTTCCCGAAGAAATGCATGATCATCTGCAATCAGTAATTTTATTGAATTTTCAGGCATAACGATATAAGCGTTTTGAGATTGAATTCATAATTACTCCTTTTATTCTGAGAGCTAAAAAAAAGAGAGTTTGCCGTTACATTTGCAAGCGATTTCTCAGTGTACCCGCTTCATGCGGCATTTGGAATATTTATTTCAATTATAATATAAAGAATATTTTAAGTAAAAAATATACTATACACATATCATTTTTATGAAACTTAACTATTCATGATATTTTCAATTTCATCAGCTTCCAGCGGAATTGCTGACATCAGGTCTTTGTTTCCGTTTTCAGTGATCAAGATATTATTTTCAAGTCTTACCCCAAGCTTTTCTTCGCGAATATAAATACCCGGCTCACATGTAAGCAGCATACCTGCCCTCATAGGAACGTTGAAATCGCCTATATCGTGAACTGCAAGGCCGAGGAAATGAGAAACATCATGCGGATAGTATTTCTTAAACTCAGGTGATTTATTTGTAATATCTTTGATGTCTGCCGTTTTTAACAGCTTAAGATCAACTAGTTCTTTTGCGATCAGCTCTCTTGTTACAAGCTGAAGCTCTTTAACAGTCTTGCCGGGTTTCATCTCTGCTATCGTACCCCGTAATGCACGCAGAACTGCATCGTAAATTTCCCTTTGCCGTTTTGTGAATTTTCCGTTGACCGGAATGGTACGGGTCATATCAGCATTATAATTTGAATAGCCGGCAGCTGCATCTATAAGCAGTATATCCCCATCTTCACATTTACAGTCATTTTTGATGTAATGCAGAAAGCATGAATTTTCCCCGGCGGCAATAATAGGTTCGTAATCGGCAAAACTGCTTCCCCATCGGATAAACTCATGGGCAAGCTCGGCTTCTACCTGATATTCATAAACGCCCGGTTTGACAAATTCTAATACTCTCCTGAAACCCTTTCCTGTCAGATCACATGCTTTTTGCGTCAGTTCTGCTTCCCAGGGCTGTTTTATCACCCGCAGGCTGTAAATTAACGGAGCCAGCCTGAGATAATTATGCAATGGATATTTATTTTTGCACGAGTTAATAAACCTGAGTTCTCTTGTTTCAACAATATTACTGGCCCTGTCGTGTTCATTATTGTTAATATACAGATTATTTACTCTGCAAAGAATATCGCCCAGAACGTCGTCAAATTTCGAAAGTTCATAAACCGTTTTTATTCCAGAGATCTCAGTTGCATCTGCAGGAGATAGTTTTTTACCTTCCCAAACTTCCAGATCCGGATTATAGTCTCTGATAAAAAGGATCTCTCTGGACTTTTCATCCGGAGCCTGCGGATAAAGAAGCAAAACAGATTCTTCCTGCAGAATACCTGTAAGATAATAAAGATCGCTGTTTTGAACAAACTTCATTGTGCCATCGGCATTCGTTGGCATTATATCATTTGAATTAAGTATAGCAGCAGAATCAGCTGTCATTAATGCGGCTAGTCTTTTTCTGTTTTCAGTAAAATGAGAGCTTTCGATTTTTGGATAATGCATGATTTAAGTTTAATTATTCCCTAGGGATAAATGAATTTGTAAATTAATGATAATACAATTAAACAGCAATCTTTCATATGGAGTAATTCCTGTTCAGAACTGCCCGAGCATTCAATACGCAGCTTCATTTCTTTCTTTATAGTCAGCACTCTTGAAATTGATGCGGAATTCACTGCCTCCCAAAGATACGAATTCAAGGCTTCCGCTCATCTGCTCTAGCAGAGTTGAAACAAGCTTTAGACCAAATGATTTTGCTTTATGAATATCAAAATTTTTCGATATTCCGATGCCGCTATCCCTGATTACAAGCCAGTATTCCTTTTTGAATTCATCATAAGCTGCACTTATGAATATTTTCCCTTTTCTGCCATCTGCAAAAGCGTGTTTAAGTGCATTTGAAACCAGCTCATTAATTATCAGCCCTGCAGGTATGGCGTTATCAATCGACATGAATAAGTTGACAACATCTATTTCTATATTTACCCTGTCTTCAAGCATTCCAAATGAATGCTGCAAATGGGTGGTAACAGTCTGCACATACTCTTTGAAATCAATGCTGGCAAGGTCTTTGGTTTGATAAAGTTTCTGATGGATCAAAGACATGGATTTTACGCGATTCTGGCTTTCTTTAAACAGCAGCTTTACATTTTCATCTTCAACATAGCTTGACTGAAGCTTTAAGAGGCTGGTTACTATCTGAAGATTGTTTTTGACCCTGTGATGAATTTCTTTCAGGAGTATTTCTTTTTCCTTCAAAGACTTCCTTAGTGCCTCTTCCGATTTTCTTTTTTCGGTCACATCGCGTTTTACTCCCCAAATACTTACCAAAAAACCGTTTTCAATAATGCCAACAGCATTCCCAATGAAGTACAAAGTATTTCCATGTGCATCCTTCTCAACGGTCTCTTCTTCAGTAGTATTGTAATTATTCATGATGAACTTTCTGTCACGTTCTTTCTCATTCACGTTCACATACACCAATTCACCTGTATGCTTCCCGTAGAGGTCTTCCGCCTTTTTCATACCATACATTTTTGCAAATACATCATTGCATTCACCAATAAACACGTTTTTGTTCATGATCTCAACCTGTTCATCAACTGCCAGGTTAACAGGTACAGGTTCTTTGAATTCAAGCCTGTAAATACCCTCAGAGCTTTGTTCTACAAATGTTCTGTATCTTTCTTCACTTTTCCTGATCTCTTCCTGATGCAGAGCCTTTACGATCTTAACAGAACAAAGTGATGCAATTGATTTGAGAATATTCAGATGAAAATCATTGAAGAACCCTTTGGAAGGATGTTCGGAATCGATTACACCGATAACTTTGCCTGCACTGATGATCGGAACGGCAATTTCAGACAAGCGAGGTTCATCATCCACTATGTATCTTGGATCCTTTGACGTATCTGGTACTATTTCTGCTTCACCATTGCTGGCAACAGAACCGATTATCCCCTCGCCCAGTTTCAAATGCAAAGGATTGAGGATTTCAAAACCCCTGATATTCTTTCTTCCGTATGCGGCTTTCTGAAGCAGCATTCCGCTTTTTTCATCCAGAAGATAAATAGCGCAATCAACAAAAGATAATTTCGAGAAGCAGTTTTCTGTGATATCCCAAAGGATCTCTTCAACCGTATTTTGCTTCAGCAATGAAGTTGTAAAGTAATTAAGTATATTTGAATACTCAATATTTTCTCTTAACTGCCGGTCGATCTTTTTCCTGGCTGTAATATCTTTCTGCATGCCCCATATCCTGACAAGATGGCCGTTTTCGATCACTCCAACAGCATTGTTCAGGAAATATATTTCATTGCCATCTTTATCTATTTCTGCTGATTCTGCATCTACTATTCTATAATCACTTTTTACAAAATGAGCTATCATTATCCTGTTTTCTTTGTCATTTGGCAGAAGGAATTCATTCATTTTCTTCCCAGTCATTTCTCCTGCAGAACTGAATCCGTACATTCTGGCCATAACATCATTGCATTCAGCAATACTGAAAGTATCCAGTATCAAGCTTACCTGTTCTTCAGCAGGCAGATTAACCGGTACAGGATTTTTTGCTTCGCTTCTGTAAATGCCCTCCGTACTCTGTTCAATAAAAGCCTTATATCTTTGCCGGCTTTCCTCTACTTCTTCAAGAATCCTTTTCTTTTCACTGATATCGGTGGCAATCCCGATCACGGCAGGTTTCTCGTTGAATTCTATAACTCTTCCGGAATAGTTAAGCCATTTTTCCTCTCCTGACTTCGTTACAATTCTCAGCTCATAATTATCGGTTACATTCATTCCAAGCTGCCTTGCGCGGCCGCGCTCGATGGCGGTTTCAACTGAATCAGGATGAACTAGCTGCCAAAAATTCATCCCGATAAGTTCTTCCGGGCTGTATCCTGTGATCACTTCCGAATATGGATTTGCATATACAAATTTATCTCCCTGGAAGATAACTATTTGCGCGGGAGTGGATTCAGCAACTGCCCTGAATTTTTCTTCACTATGGGTTAATATCTCTTCAGTGTTCTTCCGTTCAGTAATATCAACTGCAATTGATAAAATACATTTTCTTCCTTCAAAAACAGTTAGTGTTGATGAAGTTTGCACCCATTTTACTTTTCCTGATTTTGTTCTTAGCTTAAATTCGTAGTATTGGGGAACGTCTTCACCTTTTTGTCTGGCAAGTCCTCTTTGTTTAACCATTTCGGCATAATCAGGATGAACGATTTCCCAAAAATTCATTTCATAGAGCTCATTAGAACTGTAACCTGTCAATTTCTCTGAGAATGGATTAACATACTTAAACCTGTTACCGTGAACAATAAAAATCGAGGCAAGGGCAACTTCCGTCAGCGCTTTGAATCTATCTTCGCTTTCTCTCAGCTTTTTTTCTGCTTCAAACCTGAATAGCGACATCCTGATGCAGGAATTCAGATCACGTTCGTTAACGGGCTTAAGTAAATATCCGTAAGGATCTGTAGTCCTGGATTTCCTGACTATTTCATCATCCTGGTGGGCACTAATATATACAATCGGAGTCTTTTTCTGCCGGGTTATTATTGCCGCAGTTTCTATGCCATCAAGCTCGCCTTTCAACTTAATATCCATTAGAATAAGTTCAGGAACAGTTTCTCTTGCAAGTGCAATTGCGTCCGTTCCGGTAGCAGCAATCCCAACACAATCAAATTTCAGCTTCTCAAGGCTTCGCCTTATATCATTTGCTATGATCGCTTCATCCTCAACAATAAGGATCTTAGGTGCTGGCATCGTGATCTGGTTTAAGAAAACTCATAAGTATTAGATATAAGTTATAGAAAAAACATTAGTTAATGAGGACTTTTGAGAAATTATGAAAAAACCCATTCAGCAACATCCGAATGGGTTTTTACCTGAGCTGGCGAAGAGACTCGAACCCCCGACCTGCGCATTACAAGTGCGCTGCTCTACCAACTGAGCTACGCCAGCAATATCAATGAATATAACTTTCCTTTTAATTATGTTCAATGAAGTAATAAATTCTTCTTCACCACTATACTTAACGTTTTCCTCTTATTCTGGATCTTGTATAAACATTTGATTTTTTGCATTTGAAGTAACAAATTTCAAATATTAAGATTTATAAGTAAACAATTTGGTTCTCAGTGGAAACTTTTGGTTATTTCTTATGTTATTTAGTTAACATTTCTAAGAAATAAGTACTCAATCTTAACTTGAATTATAGGTTTACAATTTGTAAAAGCAAAGTTTGACAATAAAAGACATTTAATATCACTATTTCATGGGTATATAACCCAAATTAAACATAACAGCTATGAAAACAATTAGTCCTCTTAGTTTCAGGAATATTTCTGCATTTTTTGTTTTATTATTAGCATTTACCGCTAATAGTTATTCCCAACCATGTGCATATGCATGGGCTACACAAACTTCTGGCACAACTGCGTTGCTGCATTCAGTAAGTGCAGTAAGCAGTATGGTTGGCTGGGTAGCAGGCGCTGGTGCAGTTGTTCGCAGAACAACTGATGGCGGCACAACATGGAGTAACGGGAATCCAAATCCCGGAGTAATAGTTGGTGATATATATAATATTGAAGCTATTGATGCAAATACGGCATTAGTAACAACTTC
>JAUQWT010000232.1 GCA_030835005.1 Ignavibacteria bacterium
CAGGCGGTCAATTTTATTGAATATATTTTCGTGGGTTTTCTTTAAACCCTGTTTAAGCTTGTCAAAAAGTCCCATAATTTGGCTGAATTTAAGGTAAGTTACTCAATAGGCGGCAATATTGAAAGTGAATTAACTATATGCTATCTTATGTTCTTCATAATTGCACAACAAGGGGGCTTGCCCCCTTGTCCGAATAGCCGTGAATCTAAAAAATCGGTTACTTTATCAAAACCATCTTCCTCGTCTCAGAATAATCTCCGGTTTCAAACCTGTAAAAATAAACTCCGCTTGGATAATTTGCAGCATTCCAGTTCACCACATAATTACCTGACTTAAGTTCTTCATTCACCAAAACAGAAATTTCTCTTCCTAATACATCGTATATTATAAGTTTTGCATGATTACCAGATACGAGCTGAAATTTTATTTTTGTATTTGGATTGAACGGATTTGGGTAATTTTGTGATAGCCTGAACTCCTTTGGAATTGAACTATTTATCGGCTGGATTCCGATAAAATTCCCGCCGCCGGTTGTTGTTTTGATTATCCGGCCGCCGGACCCGACACCATATCCTGTGTTATCATTTGTAAAGAACAAACCATCCAGAGATTCGTTGGCATTACACTCGGTTGGGAACCAGCTATCTCCCCCGTTAGTTGTTTTGTAAATCACGCCGCCGTAAGAGCTGGCATATCCAACTATGCTGCTTGGAAAATGAATTGCTGTAATGTAGTTAGGAAAAGTGATTTTATTCCAGGTACTGCCTGCATCAGTTGACCTAACAATTACCCCTCTATTTGGAGGATCGTGATAGCCGCCGGCAAACCATGTATTAGAAGATGCAGTACAGGCATCAACAAAAAATCCGACTGAATCATATCTCAATGTATTCCATGATGTTCCTCCATTTGATGTCATATTAATTATCCCAATACTGGGACTTGTCGACGTATAAGTATCTCCAACAGCAAATCCAATATTGTTATTAACAAAACAGATATCACCGTAACCATGATTAACAATCTGTCCGGAATTAAGCCAGTTCAAACCCCCATTAATAGTCTTAAGATAAAAGCCATACTTGGTTACAGCATAACCGGTATCTTCGCTTGGAAAAGCCATACCATGATTATGGTCATAGCAGCCGGTTTCATAGACAGTCCAATTGGCTCCGCAATTAGTTGTTTTTGCAATTCTGCCGCCATCAATACCGGCATAACCTGTATTATCGTTTACGAACATAATATTTTCAACATAAGGAGGCCAACCGCTAATGTTCAGATAATACTCTACCCAGTCAGCACCTGCATTTGTAGTTTTTTGTATTCTGTTGTGTGCAACTGTAAAACCAGTGTTCTCATTAATGAAAGTAACATCCAGAAAATCACCCGCGACTAAAGGGGTTATCTGAGACCAGTTCTGGCCGAAATCCAATGTTTTGAATATCAGATTATAGTTTGAGAGACTACCGAGGCCAATACCATTATTCAGATCAAAAGGAAACATTCTGTGGTGAGGCCAGGAATAATTCCAATTTAATCCGGCATTTGTAGTCACGAAGAAGTTTGATTGATTAGTGAAGTAACCCTCTGCTTGATTGAAAAATTTAAATGACCCGTAAGAGGTACTGCTTGGACTATAAATTGTATCCCAGCTCATACAGCCGTTTGTAGTTTTCAATATTCTGGGAGGATTTGTGATGGTTACAAATCCGATAACTGTATCCGTAAAACAAACCGTTCCCAATGTTTTTCCTGTAATTGTTTTAATTGTATCCCACGTCAATCCGCTATTAGTTGTCTTATAAAATTGCGCCATAAAGTGATCTGTTCTTTTACAAATTGCGTATCCTGTTTGAATGTCACTAAAATGAAAACCCGTTAAAGTAGTATTTACAAAAGGAACAAGACTCTCTGCCCACGTTTCACCAAGATCTGTGCTTTTATATATTTTGTTATTATTGAGAGAATAAAATACAGGCGCCGTGGTTGATAAAACTTGTCCAATAGAATTTACAGGCGCCGGAATATACTGCCAGTTGAATCCACCATTTTGTGTTCTTAAAATGCCATTATATGCGGAAGAAAATCCGGTTAGTTCATTAATAAAAATTGCGCCCAGACTTTCTCTTGTTCCGGTTGGTACAACAACGAAGCTGTTACCGCCGTCATTAGATTTCATCAGCGTACCCAAAGTGCCCGATACGTATATAGTCCGTGAGTCTATATATGATACATTTGATAAACTGTTTCCCTGCGGCAAAGGACTAAGCCAGATCCAGCCGTTTTGGGATACTAATTTACAATTAACAATTGAGAAAATTGAGATCAGGATTAAGAGTATTTTTTTCATATCCAGGTAAGTTAGTTAATGTAAAATTAACAATAGAAGAATTGCAATACAATGATTTTACCTTTAACCTGTATTTTACTTTCGCTATATTTGCAGGAAGCAGAAATTTGATAACAAAAGTGCTGAAAATGAAGATTTTTCAAGGTTTTTTTCTGATTATTGCTGTTTTTTTGATTTCTTCCTGTGGAAGTAATAACAAACAAAATCAGTCTAATTTAAGCAATGTCAACGACGAAGAATCACGGTTTGCACATACAATGTATGGAGAGGGTGCCTCAGTTATCATTAAAGGAGATCTTCTGGCAAATGGAAAGAGCTCTGCAATTGCCGGCATTGTTAAACAGAAAACAGATAACAGTTTCTGGATACAGAAGGCAAGTTTTGTTCAGAAAGAAACTAACGGGTGGAAAGTGATTATGAAAATGGAAGATAAGCTATCAAACAGCAAGGGTGAACTTATCAGCCAGGTAGATTCAAAAAACGGTTATATCATAAGTTTTGATTCTTCAAAAAAACCGATAGAAATTAATATTGTAATGGCAAATGAATACGGTAAAAGTAATTCAGATGACGCATTGTTAAAATGGAACAAAGAAAAGGATACATTTGAATTTTCCGAACCTCTTGAAAATAAAGCTCAATAGTTTTTTCCCTTCAATTAATTAATAAAGCCTGATGTCTCCAAAAAAAGCTCTGAAGTGGGTCATATTCTGGATAAGTATTGCACTGGTGTTCAATGCCGGTGTGTATTATTTTCTTGGCCAGCAAAAAGCCATCGAGTTCCTTACCGGTTACATCATTGAGGAATCTCTTAGTGTAGATAATCTTTTTGTGTTCCTGGTTTTGTTTAAATATTTCAAGATCCCCTCACACGCACAGCGCAGAGTATTGAACTGGGGTATAGTTGGCGTTATAATTCTCCGCGGGATTTTCATCCTCCTTGGATCAGCACTCGTTTCTAATTTCGGATTTGTTCTGTTCATTTTTGGCGCAATTCTCATTTACTCAGGCTACCAGATGGCTTTTGGCAAAGAGAAAGAAATTCATCCTGAACAGAATCCTGTACTCAAACTTTTCAAGCGTTTCTACAAGGTTACAACAGATTATCACGGCGAAAAATTCTTTGTCATAAGAGACGGAGTCAAATTTGCAACGCCTCTATTTGTCTGTTTGCTTGTAATTGAGTCAACCGATCTTGTATTTGCAGTGGATTCAATTCCCGCAATATTCGCAATAACAACAGACCCGTTTATCGTATTCTCGTCAAATATTCTGGCTGTCCTGGGTCTTCGTTCAATGTATTTCCTGCTGGCGGCAATTGCAGATAAGTTTGAGTTTGTAAAGAAAGGCGTTGGTATCATTTTATGTTATGTTGGTGTAAAGATGCTTTTGCCATTGGTGAATTCAGGGTGGCATATACCGGTATATATTTCTTTA
>JAUQWT010000233.1 GCA_030835005.1 Ignavibacteria bacterium
ATTTAAAATTACTTTTTGAAGTATAAAATATGCAATTGCGGCCATGAGCAGATTTAGTCCGTAAAGAGCTATCGGATTCGGCGCAAAGTGATTTTCCGCCATCCAACCCGTAGTAAATGGTACCAGCGAAAGCCAGAATAACAAATGCATATTAGCCCACAGTATCCCACCGCTGACTTTTTTTACCGTGTGCAGCATGTGGTGATGGTTATTCCAGTAAATACCCAAATAAATGAAGCTCAGAACATAACTTATGAAAAACGGGAATACAGGTACAAGTGACGCAATATCAGTTCCATGCGGTACTTTAAGCTCAAGTACCATGATTGTAATAATGATCGCGAGAACTCCGTCACTGAATGCTTCTAATCGGTTTTTTGTCATATATTTATATACTAATGTTTTATAAACCAATGATGATCATACGTCATCTAATTGTATATTTTGTAATAATATTTTAAGTTTATGATAATAAAATTCGCTGCATTTTTGTTTCTAAACTTTGCTAATATATTGTTAAATTCACAGGTTTTAAATGAAAAAGATAATAGTGAGTATGTAAATGTTTTGAAAACCGGGGGAAGTAGTCCTATTGACTTTCTAAATCAAAAAGCTGCGCTATACGACCTGATTATATTTGATGACGCGCTGCATCTGGCGAATGAGCCTTTTGACTTTTACAGGAAAATTGAGGGAGATTCTTTATTTAACAGCAAGGTTAAATATTTGTTTATTGAAGTGTTTTCAATAAACTCTCAGCCATATGTTGATAAGTACCTAAATAATCCTGTCAAAGACAGCTCAATACTATTCAAAGTTTTTCAAGATGATTTTACGGGATATGGCTTACGATATAAAACTTATTTCGACTTGTTTTCAACTGTGTGGGATGTTAACAAAAAGTTTGCAAACGCAGAAGATAAGATAAAAATCATATGTGTTGATATGCCTATTAACTGGTGCAGTATTAACAGTAAACAGGATTATGAGCTTTTTCAAAGTACTCTTGACGCAAGAGATTATTTTATGTATAAGAAGATATTAGGTGAGTTATCAGGTTTTAAAAAAGGGAAGAAAGGTATATTTCTTACCAATACAAGGCATGCATATAAAAACATTAGAAACTCAGAGGGTGAACTATATTGGAATTGCGGTACATTTTTTACGCAGATGAATCCCGGGAAGACTTACTCAATTAGGCTTCACAATGTTACACTGGCATTTATAAGTAAAACAAAAACTTCCGAAAGAAGCTCAATAGAGGGCCTTAAAGAGTTTGACTATAAATGGATAAGGATGGAAAATGGTTTGTGGGATAATGCCTTTAAAGAATATGGTAATAAGCCCGTTGCCTTTTCTATTACAGATAATGTATTCGGCAGCACAAAGTACGTAGGAAACCATATGCTTAATGTATTAAGCGGTCAGATGATGCAGGACGCATATGATGCTGTAATTTTCCTGGCACCGCTTGAAAACCTGCACTTTACTGCAATGGTTGACTGGATATATACACCAGATTTCAAAAAAGAGCTTGAGAGGAGAATAATTGCAGTTAATGACGGCAATATAGAAGCCATCCTGAAAGATTCTGATTCTGGTAACCTTGATGAGCATATCAATAAATATATGAAATTTAAAGAGCAGCAGAAAAATTATTTTGTTGAACCTGCAAATGACGGAGATTAGAAACTGCTTAAATCGTTCTTTCTAAAGTTTCCACAGCCATATTGTATGCCTTAATAGTCTCTTCAATGGGAGTTAGAGCATTAAGCAAATTATCATAACTACCTGTTTTTATGGTTTCATCTGCAACTCGTTTTATCAAGTGCAGTGTTGCTTTCAGTAGCGAAGAACCTACGCTAACGCGTGCAACTCCTAGAGCTTCAAGCTCTTTTATAGAAGGAGGAAGAGCTATTCCATTGGTTGGATTGGCAAGAATGTTTACAGGAGCTGAAATTTCTTTAACCAATGCAGAAATACTTTTTACATCTGCGACACTCGGCACAAATATGCAGTCTGCGCCGGCTTCTATATACTTTTTACCGCGTTTAATGGATTCACTCAGGCGGTTTTCAGGATTGCCTGATGAAGTCAGGAAAGCATCAGTCCTCGCATTAATTACCAGATGAAATCCAAGCGAATCCGATAACTCACGTATCGCAGATATTCTTTCCGAAAATAGAGATATATCGAGCAATTCCGGATTACGATTTACGCTATCTTCAATATTGATGCCAACAACTCCGGTTTCAATTATCTTTTTGATGTTGTTTACAATATCCTTCGTAGTATTTCCAAAGCCGCCTTCAATATCTACCGTTAACGGCAGAGAAATTTTTTCTGCAATTCTTTTAACAGCCTGAAGCATTTCTGTAAATGGTATTGCTTCGCAATCGGGATAGCCCAGAGATGCAGATACTCCCATGCTGGTTGTTCCAATGGCTTTGAATCCGCTTGCCTCTATTAGCTTTGAACTTCCGGGATCCCATGAGTTTAATATCACTAAAATTTCTTTGTCGTGATGAAGTTTAAGGAACAGTTCTGCTTTTTCTTTTTGGGTCATTTCAAATTTTGTTTAGTTCCACAAAAATAGCATTTATTACAATTAATCATAATACCACGCAAAATAAATCTTTTTCGCGATGCTATCTTTGCCATACTCAATGCTGGAGCCAAGCCAGGCAAGATCGCCTGCAAGAGTGAAATGAACTTCAGGGTTTCTTCTCAGGTAACCATCACGGGTATAGCTATGATAAACTAATCCCTTTGCAGTATCAATTGATGAGTTTAGCGGTTCACCGGTAATATTCTTGATCTCCTTCATTGTCATTCCTTCCTTTAAGGTTTGGAATTTTTCGGGGGAATAGTCTTTGGCAAACTCAGTATCGGCGTAGGGATTGAACATATTGTATCCTTCACTTAGTGTAAAGCTGCCGAAAAAAAATACCATGATAATAATGAGTGTACCCGGAAATATAGATATGTATTTGAGGATCTCTGCTAATTTTGGATTATTCATAAAAATAATGTTAAGTTAAATAAAAGTTGAAAGAGCGAAAGTTAAATGCCCTAGTACAAACGCAAGGAAAGTAATAAGCAGTGAGTATCTAAATGAAATTATCCATCTTTCCAGAAATTTTCCCTTCAGCCATGGTAACAAGCAAAGGCTCAGCAATAAACTCAAAATGCAAAAAATAATCAGGAAGCGTAATACGTTATTATTGTTATTATAAGGAGGAGAAGAAGTAATGATGATGAAATATGAATATCCTGCAAGCAAGAGGGTTGCCAATGTTGTTTTCATTCAGGAAATCCTTTCGATCGATTATTAAACTAAATAAACCGTAAGCTTTCCTGCCTTAAACTACCTCTATTCCTAAAACTGCATCTTTTAGCCTGCCGTTGGGTTGTTTATAAAAAGGAACTCCAAGTACTCTGTAGCCTTTTACTTTAATATCATAACTAATATTGCGTACCGTATCGCTTTTCTCCGCTTCAATCGAAAGGAAAAGGAACTCAGCAATTTTCTTAGCGTCTTCTTTGGAGAAGTTGAAGCCTGTCATTTTGACATTATATTTCTGCGGAGAAGGAACGGCATTCTTGGTAGTATATGCAGCGCCAATTTGCTTAGCTGATTCTATCGGCATCCAGAATGCAGGAACATAGAATAAGACATCACCTTCGGTTTTATTTGTACCTCCAAAAAGACTTGATATCCACCCGCCTGAAGAATCTCGGGAATTTATCTTTACATATGCATCAACAAGCCAGAAGCCCTTATAGACTATCTCGCCATCGCCCTTAACAAGCGGGGCTGCGAAGTTTACTTCAATAGGCACAAGCTCGTCGTTTACTATTTCCCAGCCATTGCCGCAGCTTGAGCAATACACAATGCTGTCATTCATTTCGACCGTGAGGCCGCTATCACATGACTTACACTTAACAGCTATTAATTTGAAATCTTCCATTTCTCTAATTATCTTCTCAGGAAACTTCCTGCAATACTTGCAATATCAACTACGTTGCCAACAGAGGCCATGCTTTTCACAGTATTTGTACTTTTGCCAAACATGCCCTTTTTAGGGGGAGCAACGATTCCTGTTCCTTCTTCTACTTCTCCGCCGTAGCGGAATTTCTTATATCCCCACGCGATTATTATAATACCAAATATTGCCGCAAATGCATAAACAACAAGCGCAGCTTTCGCGCTATCACCATCTCCTATGATGCCGAATATACCGAAGAATGTTAGCAGGTATGTACCGATCGCAGTTCCAAATATTCCGGCTACTGCGCGGTAAAGATTGTTACCCGGAGCTTTGCCGTAACAAATCGTTCCGTCTTCGCCATCAACTATTACCTGGTATGTTCTTCCCTTAAACTGGTAGCGTACAACCCACAAGGGATAGTAAACTATCGAAACATTAGGGCGAACCAGGTCATTGTGCTGAAATGTGATCTGGTCAACATGAACCGAGCTGACGGCTTCCTGAACGAACTGGTCTTTAGCAATATCAGTCACTTCTTTTTCAGAAGAAATTATATTGAAGAGCATTCCCTCAGCCTGCAATTCTTCAAAATTTACGGCGCGCATTTCATCGCCGGCAAGGTTAACTTTCCTTACGCCAAGCTCTGCAACATCACAGGCGGCAAAAGTTCTGTCAAAAGGTTTCTGTATCTTCTTTTCAACATCTACGTAATATGTTGTAGTTCTTCCGTTAACAGTCTGTGTTCTGCGTTCTTTCCCGAATACCCAGCCGATAACATCAGCTCTAACACGCCAGTATGGTATATAGACAAGGAAGGCATCATCAAGCTTTGCAGTATTTTTCAGTCCGCGGGCTTTTGCAAGACCCTTGCCAAGCCAGCCAAACATATTCTGTATAGCAATATTGCGCTGGATCTTTCTTGGCACATAATACTTGACAACTCCATCAATGCCTTTTGTAAGCAATAGAGTGCCGCAATATTTGCAGTTGAAGGTTTTAATTCCTTCTCTCAGATCAAGCTCACCTGAACAGGCGGGACACGTAATTCCTTTTAAAACTTTTTCAGCCAATTTTCAGTAGAAAATTATTAAATTAATTGGTTACTTTTTATTGTATAAATATTATGCATGGATTCTTCGCTTGGCTAAAGCCGCGCTCAGAATGACAATTATACTTTCTTCGCGATCACATACGCCATTACAATGAGGGGTACAGAGACCAGCCCATATGCAAATATCTTGAAAAACTCCGCTGTAAGTAATGCCTCTTCGGAGCTGCTGTTAAGTACAAAGCCAAGCACATAACACACTATACTTGTTAGCACAAATGCAACAATGCTTAAAGCAAAGAGTATCCTGAACGGAGCCTCGCTTTTTGCCGGATAGATATTAGAATAAACCTGTCCTGATGAGGCTTCAACAAGAGCAGTATAGCTTTGCCCGCCAAAATTGTAATAAAACTGGTAGAAGGGGATATGAACAAGAGCCGCTTCGCTGACATTATTCAGGTCAACCCCTGAGTTTTGGAGCCATGTTTGTGCTGAATCATACAGAACATCCGGCTTAACTATCTGGTCTTCGTTGTAGGTATTTTTTTCGTAGAACTTCAGCGCACCGGCGGGAATTTGCAGCTTCTTAATCTCCGAAACAGATGTGCTTGCAGCCGGCTGGAGGAAAATCTTATCACCGGAGGCATCTTTAGTTTTAAAGTACCATACAGGGAAGTAATAAAATTCATTTTTTATTATCTGAGCTTTCTGGTCAAGGTCTTTAACAGTGTGATTGCCTGCCATCCATCTTTTCAGGTTGCCTTCAGCTTCGTTGGGCTTAAAGTTGGAATTGATCAGGTAGTGGAAAACTACTTTTCTTTTATCAAGAAACAGCGCCGAGGCGCAAAAGGGGCACTCGATGAAAGTTTCATCCTGCTGTACAGTAACATCAGCCCCGCATTGTGTACATTTTATCTGCATTTCAAACTCTGAGCGCAGCGAAGAGGCCACGCATTATTTAGTCAAACCTTAATTCCAAAAGGAATGAAGTATCTTAAAAAGAATGGATTCTTCGTCCTGCTTCGACATGCTGTCTCAGCAGGACTCAGAATTTACAAATTATAATTTAGAAAGCAGGTCTTTTTTCTTTGTATCAAATTCTTCCTGCGTCAATGCACCTGCATCTTTCAGCTTAGCAAGCTTTTCAATCGTTGCAAGTACATCATCCTGTGATTGCTGTACAGGAGGAGCCTGCTGATTGTTTTGCTGCTGCTGCTGATTCTGGTTTGTCATGGAGCCCATCATCATATTAGCCATTGTCATTCCTGCGCCGAGTCCAACGCCAAGCCCTGCAGTTCCGCCGCCGCCTTCATTTTCTGCAGCTTTTTCCATAGCCTGCGCGGTTTTGAATTTCATATACGCATCCAGATTTCCGATAGCGCCCATTGAGCTTCTTTCGTTGATCTTCTCCTGAACTTCATCCGGCGGCACTATGCCAACTATGATAAGATCGGTAAGCTCAATACCCATTGAGTTGAAGAAATCAGTTACTTCTGCTTTGATACCGCTTTCGATCTGCGGATAGAACTGGCCAAGTTCAAAAACTGTTTTCAGATTTTTGCCAAGAACTGTGTTTAACCTGGATACAATTGAATCCCTGAGATAATCTTCGATCTCGTTAGTAGTATATTTGCCCTGAGTACCGACTATTTCATTGATGAATAACTGCGGATCCTTTACGCGCATCGAAAATTTTCCGGATGCGCGGAGCTGAACAAAAGAAAGCTCGCTATCACGGAAATTTATCGGTGATTTGGTTCCCCATTTCAGATCTATGAATTTCTTCATAGAAACATAGTACACCTGTGCCTGGAACGGTGAATTGAATCCGAAAGGCAGTGAAAGCAGCTTGGTCAAGAACGGAATATTAGCTGTAGTTAAAGTATGCCTTCCTGCACCGAAAACGTCAAGCGCTTTGCCGTCTTTATAAAAAACTGCAGCCTGGGTATCCTGCACAATAAGCTGGGCGCCCATTTTAATATCAGTTGAGCCTGCCTGTGGTTCACGGTGAACCATTTCGCGGCCTGATTCATCAAAAAACTGGATTATTTCTAAAGCGTTGCCCATTTTAGATTTCCCTCTATATTAATTAAATTATTTTTGTAAAATTAATCATTTGCAGTATAAAATACAATTATAGAACCTGCGATTTGGGCTTTTGTTTCAGGAAAAATTATCCCGTTTGTTTTGGAATGATGAAATTCCTTGATTTTGCAAACTTCTTTGTAATTTCAAACAAACATTGCTATTTTGCATAATTGCAAATAAACAGCTATTTATATGGATCGTAAGCACTCTCTAGTTCAGCGTCTGGGACTCTTTACTGCCATTACTATTGTAATAGGCTCCATGATCGGCTCCGGTATATTTAAGAAGTCGGCCTCAATGTCCGGGGAGCTTGGCGCGCCGGGAATTGTGCTTATCATATGGCTTGTTGCCGGACTGATAAGTCTGATAGGCGCACTGACCAATGCTGAAGTTGCGGGAATTCTTCCGCGGGCAGGCGGGCAGTATGTATATTTTCGTGAGATGTACGGCAACTTTACCGGATACCTTTACGGCTGGGCTATATTTGCAGTTATCCAAACCGGTTCAATTGCCGGAATAGCTTATGTGTTTTCGGGTTACATGGAGTATTTCTTTCCTGCGCCGCATCTATCGCCAGGGTGGGAAGCCTGGGGATTTTCGCTTAAATGGGGTGAACAGGTTTTGCTCGACTGCTATCCATTGAAAGATATAGGACTTAAACTCATGACGGTTACTCTTATAATGTTTCTTTCAACCGTAAATTATTTCGGAGTTGTGTTTGGCGGAATTGTGCAGAATGTTTTCACGATCTTAAAAAATGTTGCAATAGCTTTCATAGTTGTCCTTGCCCTTACAATGGGCGCGGGTTCTGTAAGTAACTTTTCGCCTTTTGTTAACTCAGCATTCCAGTTTCCATCGGGCAGTCTGCTTGGCGGAATAGTCCTTGCCCTTAGCGGCGCTTTCTGGGCGTATGACGGCTGGAATAACATAACTTATTTAGGGGGAGAGGTAAAAGACGCACAGCGCAATATCCCCAAAGCAATGATTTTCGGAATGTCATTTGTAATAGTGGTTTACCTTTTGGTAAATCTGGCCTACTTCTATGTCCTTCCAGTTGATGTTATGAAGGATTCATCATTTCTTGCAGCTGATGTTATGAAACGTTCGGTGGGTGAGTGGGGCGGAGCGTTCGTTGCAATTGCAGTAATGGTCTCAACTTTCGGTACAACAAACGGAACGATACTTGTTTCAGCAAGAGTATATTACGCAATGGCAAAAGATGGATTATTTTTCAGGAAGCTTGAAGATGTTCACCACAAATACAAAACTCCGGGCGCATCGCTTCTTGTGCAGGGTATCTGGGCTTCAGCAATTACCATGACGGGTTCATTTGACCAGCTAACTGATATGCTGATATTTGTTTCGTGGATATTCTACGGCATGGGTGCTTATGGTGTGTTTGTTCTCCGCAAGAAAATGCCAAATGC
>JAUQWT010000234.1 GCA_030835005.1 Ignavibacteria bacterium
ACAAACGATATCGCTGAAAGATAGCGAGACTTCATCCAAAACAGAATATGCAGACACTGAAGTTGAAGAGAAGGCAGTTGAGATTGCAGTTGATAAACCAAGATGTCTTGATGAAGATTATGAAGTTGTATACAAGCGTCCTGACACAATGGTGGATGTGAGCATGCACTATTGCCCTGGCTGTGCCCACAGTCTTGTGCATAAGCTAATAATGGAAGTAGTGGATGAATTAGGTATCCAGGAAAACACTGTTGGCGTTGCACCTGTTGGTTGCGCAGTTTTTGCTTATGATTATATGAATATTGATATGACTGAAGCAGCACATGGCAGAGCAACTGCAGTTGCAACAGGGATCAAAAGACTTATGCCTGATAAATACGTTTTTACCTATCAGGGTGATGGTGATCTTGCTGCTATTGGAATTGCCGAAACGATACACTCCATTAACCGCGGAGAGAATTTTATTATTGTGTTCATGAATAATGCCGTTTACGGCATGACAAGCGGACAGATGGCACCAACAACACTTGCAGGCATGAAAACAACTACAAGTCCGCTTGGAAGAGACACTGCTTTTTACGGCGAACCGATAAGGGTTTCTGAACTTGTAAGCCATTTGCCCGGCGCATTATATGTTACAAGACAATCGGTGAACAGCGCTACTGCAGTGCGAAAAGCAAAGAAGGCAATTGCGAATGCTTTCAAATATCAGAAACTGAAAAAAGGAACTTGCTTTGTTGAAATAATCGGGAATTGCCCTTCAAACTGGAAAATGACCCCGCTTGATGCAAGCAAGTTTGTTGATGAATCTATGATAAAAACCTTCCCTCTTGGTGATGTAAAGCTCCCCAAAGGTGAAGATCTAAAACTATTGCAGGAGGACAAATAGCCATGTTAGAAGAACTGATCGCAGCCGGATTTGGAGGACAGGGAGTCCTTTCAATGGGAATGACACTTGCATACGCAGGAATGATTGAAGAAAAAGAGATCTCCTGGATGCCTTCTTATGGACCCGAAATGCGTGGCGGAACGGCAAATTGCATCACAATAATTTCAGATAGCAAAATAAGCTCTCCCATAATAACATACTTCGATTCTGCAATTATCCTGAATCAGCCTTCTATGGATAAATTCGAATCAAGAGTTAAACCTGGCGGAATTCTGATTTATGAATCAACAAACATAATCAAACCAACAACCAGAACTGATATAGAAGTATTCGGCATCCGTGCAGCAGAAGAAGCTGTTAAAATGAAAAACAGCAAAGTGCTTAATATGATAATGCTTGGCGCATACCTTGAAAGAAAACCGGTAGTAAAAATTGCCTCAATTATTGAAGCACTTAAGAAAGTGCTACCTGAAAGATATCATAACCTGCTTCCTATAAATAAGATGGCTCTTGAGAGAGGTGCTGAACTTATTGAGAAAGAACTGGTAAGCATGGGAGAAGCATTTTAATAAACCACATTTTTTCATAAACTGCCGGCAATCTGAATACAAATTCTAAAGATTTGCTGCAAGATAAAAAAACTCAAATGGAAAAGAACATTTTAATCAGATGTACAGAGATGGCCTGCGGCGCATGCAAATCAAGTATTACAAATTCTATAAACCAGTTAAGCGGAATCATGGGCTTAAGTATCGATCTCGATTCAAAGCTCATTGAAGTTTCATACAATGGTGCAGTAACAGGAGAGAGAGCCGTCTTAAATGCAGTATTGGACGCAGGCTTTGAAGCTGAATTGATTTCAGACGCAGCTGAAGAAATAGCTGCGTGAAGTTAAGTAAATACAGGATTCGATAATTCCAAAATGAAAAGATAAGAAACCCGGCAAATACCGGGTTTTTTGATGAATAAGCCTAATTTATGTCATATTTTTATTAATTTTAGTTGACTTAAGTCATTTGAGAGTACAGAATTTATTGGCATTATTGTAAAGAAAATATAAGTAAATTAGGTAATGAAAAGATCAATACTTGTTTCAATTGTCATAACCATTTTATTATACGGATGCAGTAACAATAATCCTGTAAATAACGATGGCGGAACGCCTTCTGATTATGTAAAAATATATACAGCTGAATCAGGCTCTAAGAAGTTTGAAGTTTACAGTATGTCTTCATCGAATTTTGTTTACGGATTTAATGATCTGGGGTTCAAGGTTTACTTGAACAATGTTGAACAGAATCAGGGTTTTGTGAAGTTCAAACCAATAATGTATCATGGCATTGGCGGACCAAACCACTCCATACCGGTTTCAGATAAGTTCTTTTTCGATTCAAATAAGAATCTGTTCACCGGTTATTCAGTATTCATTATGTATGATACAGCTGCATTTTGGGCAGCAGATTTCAATTATAATGATGCAGAGCAAATTGATTCAATGATCATTCCGCTTATCTATTCCTCAAATACCAAAATTGCAGCTTGGGATAACTCAATTACCCAAAGAACTTATTTCCTTACTATGTTATCACCATCAGATCCGAGAGTCGGGTTAAATGATGTGGATCTAATGCTTCATCAAACGCAGAATATGACAGATTATTCTGAAGTAAATGACGCTGAAATGTTTATAAGGCCCTGGATGGAGTCTATGGGACATGGCTCCAGCAATAATGTAAATCCTGTAATGATATCCGGGGGAAGATATAAAGGAAAAGCAAATTTTAATATGCCCGGTGAGTGGTTTCTATATGATTCAATAAGAGTTAATGGAAACTTCATTACAAATACGCCAACTCCAAAATTCATTTTACAGGTTAATTGAACAATGAGAAAAATAATCTTAATAATATTGTTTTCTTTGATTTTTCATAACACTGTTTACACATGCAATAGTTGCGGCGGAGGAACCGGCGACCTTGCAGTTTTATCTTTAGATGGATTAGCTTTATTCAATATTGGAGTTTCTAGAGATTTATATACCGGTGTTTGGGATAAGAACGGAAGCTGGATCTCGAATAAATATTCACAAAGTCAGTACAAAATAGCGTTTAATACTGCTTATAGATTAAACCGCCACATACAATTCGCAATTTCTTTGCCGTTCATCTATAATACCAGTAATATTCCAGGTCTTAAGTCAAACGGTTCCGGGATCGGAGATCTTGTAATTGGAGGCAGGTATGAAATATTCCATGAATTCCAGCCTAAAAAATCTGGTAAAAAACTAACACTGGATAGGTCTCTCCCCTATCTTGCAATAACATTTGGCCTTAATTTACCAACGGGCAGATCAGAGGAAACAGCAGAAAACGACGTAGATATAACAGGTAAAGGATTCTATTCAACTACACTTGGGGTATCCCTCACAAAAAGCATCATTAAATCAAAACTTCAGGTCATAGCAGATCTTAACTGGCAGCATAGTTTTGAGAAACAATACGACAGTTATTTTGGAGTTCCGCTCGGTTCAGATTTCCGTAAACAGCCCGGCGAGAAATTTAATTATGCGCTTACTGCGAATTACATTTTCAATAGCTGGCATGCTGTATCACTTACTGCAACTGGATTTTTGCAGAGTAATTACAAAATTAACGGAATTGAATCTGCAAATTCCAACGAAAGAAGCACTAACCTTGTTTTAGCTTATACTTATTATCCTTCAGTGCCTTTCAGGATCACAACTTCTGTAAAGATGGGATTACCCGGTGATAATATTGGTATGAACGCACAGGGTTCGACAGCATACAACATAAGTTTTACATATTACTTACCGGAGACAAAATGAAAAAAAAATATTTACTCTTTGCAGTTTTTTTGATAACTGCAAATCTAAGTTATTCAAACTTTGATCCTAAAAACTTTATGCAGTCAAATAATATGATTGAGACAACATTCACGGAAAAAACAGTCCGGATAACATGCACAGAAATGAGCTGCAAAGCCTGCAAACAAAGCATTACAAAAGCTATCAATAAGCTTGAAGGCATAATAAGTCTTGATATCAGCCTTGAAGATAAGATCATATCAGTTGTAATAGATGAATCAAAAACTGACGAACAATCAGTTTTGAATGCAATAATAGGCGCAGGTTACGAAGCAGAGCTGATAAAATAGAGAGTCCCATTTAGAAAGAAAGTGTTTTATGCTTAGCCCGCTTGATAAGATCTTTTACCCCGCTTCAATAGCAATTATAGGTGCATCTTCAAAAGAAGGAAGTTTAAGCTATGAGCTTATAAACAACCTGATCAACTACAGATATAACGGAAAGATATTTCCCGTAAATCCAAAGGCTGATTCCGTTCACAGCATAAAATCTTACAAATCCATAAAGGATGTTTCAGATGATATCGATCTGGCGATATTGATGATACCGCGTGATCTGGTTCTTCCTGCAATAGATGATTGCGCCGCAAAGAAGATCCAATCCGTTGTAGTAATTACCGCCGGCTTCAAAGAAACCGGAGCTGAAGGCGCCGATATAGAAAAGAAGCTCGTAGAAAAAATCAGGAAATACGGAATGCGCCTGGTTGGACCAAATTGCATGGGCATAATTAATACTAACCCAGCAGTAAAGCTCAATGGGACATTTGTGCTTGGGAAACCAATCCATGGCGGAATAGGCTTCGTATCGCAGAGCGGCGCATTAGGAGCAGCTGTTTTGAAAACTGTCGAACAAAATGATATTGGACTTGCCCAGTTTATCAGCATCGGCAACAAAGCTGATGTTTCAGGTAATACTATTATTGAATACTGGTGGAATAATGATGATATTAAAGTAATTACTGTTTATCTCGAGTCGTTCGGAGACCCGCGGAAATTCATGGAATTGACAAGAGAAATTACCAAAACAAAACCCGTTATTGTTATCAAATCTGCCAGAACTTCCGCAGGAATGAAAGCTGCTTCATCCCATACCGGTGCATTAGCAAGCTCTGATGTTGTAGTTGACGCATTCCTTGAACAAGGGGGCGTTATCAGAGTTAACTCAACAGACGAAATGTTCGATCTTGCAAAGGCTTTTGACCGGGCTAAACTGCCATTAGGCAACAGGGTTGGAATTTTGACAAATGCCGGAGGTCCGGCAATACTTGCAGTTGATGAATGTGCTAATAGCGGCCTGGTAATTCCGGAACTGGACAAAATAACACAAGATAAATTGAGAGCAATCGCGCCAAAAGAAGCTTCAGTTTACAATCCTGTTGACTTACTTCCCCCAGCAGATTCTACAATGTATTCTGAGGCGGCGAAGCTGATAATCGAAGATGAGAATATCGATTCACTGATTATAGTTCTTGGACCTCCGTTAATGCTGGATACTCTTGAGATAGCCGGAGCTATTTGCGAATCAGTCAAGAATTCAGATAAGACTGTTACTCTTGTATTAATGTCGCAGGATGACATTATTCCGAAGTTGAAAGAAGTATCGCCTGAACATCCGCCTTTATACCGGTTTCCTGAAAATGCCGCAAGAACGATATCGAAACTGTATAACTATAGACTCTGGAAGGAGTCTGCTCCCGGCAATATCATAAAATATGACGCAGATAAAAGCGTTGTAAAAAAGATCTTGTTGAATTACAGGGGCAAATCAGGAATATATATGGATTTCGAAGATGTTCATAAGATAATGAGTGCATACGGATTGCCTGTAGTGAACTCAGCATACGCAGAATCTATCGAAATGCTTTTGAAAATTGCACCCAAACTTAAATATCCGGTAGTTATAAAGGCAATGGGAAAGCTCCTTGTACACAAATCAGATCTGGGAGCCGTTGAGATCGATATTCATACGGAACATGAGTTAGTTGCTGCTGCAAAGAGAATCATCGCAAACCTTGAGAAGAATGAAATCCTGGATGGGCTGGAAAAATTCCTGATCCAGCCTTATGTAACAGGCGGCGTTGAAACAATTTTGGGAATAACTACAGATAACAAAGCCGGTAAGATGATCATGTTTGGGCTTGGAGGAATATTTGTAGAGATATTTAAAGATGTGAATTTCAAACTTGTCCCTATATTTGATAACGAAGCCGAATATATGATAAACGCGATAAGAAGCAGCGCAATACTTAAGGGTGTACGTGGAAAAGAGCCTGTGAACATAGCGTACATAAAAGAATCATTGCTGCGACTTTCTCAGCTTGCAAGCGATTTTCCGGGATTTGCAGAGATTGATCTGAATCCATTTGTTTTCTTTAGTGAAAAAGAAAAATGCAGCATTTTGGACGCCAGAATAAAAATCTGATATCAAAACTGCCGCAAAAACGCTGAAAAAAAGCTGAATTAGGTGTGCTTTTGTCCCGGTCTCTTTAGCCATGTCAGAACCATGAGTATCAAACCTCCTGCCGTAACTCCCTCTGCCCAAAAAAACGAAACATAGTCTGATAAGCAGCCAATTGAAGGAATAAATGGCTGAACATTTCTGACTGCAGGCAATGCAAAGAGCATTGCTGAAAGAAAAGCGAACATTGAATACTCAACTTTTCTGTTCCTTACAATTATTGAAGCAATCACTAAAATAACGCAAATTGAAATAAGCCAGAAAAGTACTATGATAAAGCGGGAGAACATTTTTACAGAAGTGGTTCTCTCAATTCCAATTATCACATCTGAATAGCCGGTTTCTGATACATCTTCGCTTGCAGAGTTAACCCTGTAACCGTTTATAGATGAATAAAAATGAGTTTCCTTGACTACCGGAACAGCAATCCATGAACTATTGCCGGCACTATCAATATCAATAGCAAAGACTTCAAGACTTAATTCGGCCTTATGCTTATCATAAGGATACTCCATTACAGATCCGTCGAACATATCAATATTTACTTCAAACGGGCTAATCCTTTTGCCTTTGCTGAACTCAAACTCATTCTTGCCTCTGTTGCTGTTTGTATAGATTATTATATCTTTTGAGAGATTTATGTTATCTTCGCTCAATTTACCTTTGGCTTCAGGGCTTATCCTGATTTGCATATCCCCCTTCACTGGGTCAATTTCGGTAATCTGCATAGAAAGATTTATATGATCCGGGCT
>JAUQWT010000235.1 GCA_030835005.1 Ignavibacteria bacterium
ACATCAAAGCATGGCTATTTGTTAAATGTTTTGCCGGCCTGAGTTACTAATACACTGAATTTGAGAAAGATATACAGGTTTTAAAAATAAAATTCAAAAAGTTTTGACCGCAAAGATAATTTCGCTCTTTATCATAATTGCAGCAATTGCGTTCAATACTATTATTTGCTACTCTCAGCAGGTCAAGAAAACAAACCTGGAAATTCTGGAGCAGGATATTTCTACAGAGCTTGACAAATTTTTCTTTTACCCCGATGTGGACCGTGATGTGCAGTTTGTTTTTTTTGTTAGCTCAGCAAAAAAAGATAAAGCTGAAAAGAAGTTCATTGAATCGGTTATAAAGAAAACCGCTTCGAAGAATAACCTGAAGATAAGCTTTTCCAAAGATGATTTGATGCTTTCAGGTGACAGTATCTACAACATGGTTAAAATAGATGTAGTAAAGCTTAAGACAAGTTATCCAAGGATAACAAAGAACAAATTCTTGAGCGACAAATTCCTGGAAAGAGAAATTACCTCAGAACTTGAAATAGAAATAAGCAGTAATTCAAGCGGACCGGTTGTTAAGGATAAGATCACAACTTCATATAAGGGTGAAATACCGTATGATGATTACCGCCAGTTTGAAACAGAGGAATATAAATTTACACAGTCAATACCGCCAAACATCAGCTTCATTGAAACTATAATTTTTCCTGCAGCAATAGTAATGGTTTCTGCAGTTGCTACTATACTATTTTTTACAATAAGATCTAAATAGAAATTGAAAATAACAAAACAATTAGCTTTAATAGTCACACTGGTTTTCATGGCTCTTTATTTAACAGCCTGCGGCTCATCAAAATCAGATAAAAGTACAGACGACCCGCAGAAAGCTTTTGATATAGCAAAGAGAAAATTCGACAGAGGCGATTATGTAGATGCCATTGAGGATTTTTCATTTATCAAGATCCGTTTCCCTGGAACGACAGTATCTGATAAGGTTCAGTACTATCTTGCATACAGTTATTACCGCCAGAAGGAATATCTGCTTTCTGCATACGAGTTTGATAGTTTTCTGAAGAATTACCCGCTTAGTGAGCTCAATCCCGATGGAAAATTCATGCTGGGAAATGCGTATTACGCTATGTCACCCAAATTCTCGCTTGACCAGGCATTTACAAAAGAGGCAATTTCAGAATACCTCTCATTTATAGAAGCATACCCGCAGGATAAAAATGTCCCTGAAGCAGAAAAGAAGATAAAAGAACTCCGCAATAAACTGGCCTATAAAGAATTCTGGACTGCAGAGCTTTACATGAAATTAGATAATTACAAGGCAGCCTCGCTTTATTTCCAGGATGTTGTTGATGAATATATTGATTCAGACTGGGCTGATGATGCAATGGTGGGTCAAGCCGATGCGTATATTAACGGAAAAAAGTATGACGACGCAAAGCGTGTACTTGATAAGTTTTACAAACTTTTCCCCAACAGCGACCAGAAATCCAAAGCAGACAGGCTTTACAGCAGGGCCAAAGAGCTGCAATCTTCGAAATAGAATTACAGTATGACTATATGACAGAGTTAAAATCAAAGTTAATGAAGGATTCACAGGTTACAATGGTTGAGCTTGTGCTTCCCAATGATACCAATATACTTAACAACCTTTTGGGCGGGCGGCTTATGCACTGGATGGATATTGCGGCAGCAATGGCAGCAGCAAGGCACTGCCATAACATAGCAGTAACCGCAGAAGTTGATGACCTTTCATTCCACGAACCTATCAGGCTTGGTAATATTGTATCCCTCAGGGCATCAGTTAACCGGGCTTTTAATACTTCTATGGAAGTTGGCGTTAAGGTTGAAGTAGAGAATTTCAGAACGGGAGAGAAGAAACACTCAAACAGCGCATATTTCACTTTTGTGAGCATTGATTCCGAGACCGGTAAGAAAATGACTGTTCCGCAGATCATCCCCGAAACTGATGAAGAAAAAAAGTGGTACGAAGATGCCCTGATCAGAAGGACTCAGCGCCTCAACAAAAAGCACGGGATATTTCATAATTAAGAGTAGCAAAAAAGAGCAAAGCGCTAATGAATCTGCAATTGAACCAAAAGGCACGATGAGCGAAATCACACTTGAGGCAGTAAACCTTACAAAGAAATTTGACAGGAAGATCATTTTTGAAAACCTCAGCTTCCGCCTAACTGAAGGAAGCTCCGCTGCAATCACGGGCCGCAACGGCTCGGGTAAATCTACCCTGATTAAGATCATTGCGAACCTGTTATCACAAACCTCCGGCAGTTTAAAACTTCAGCTTAACGGCAGCAATACAAAAAAAGAGCATTTGTTCAGGCACATTGGGTTTGTATCGCCATACCTCAATCTTTATGATGAATTTTCGGGGTATGAAAACCTGAAGCTTGTTGCAGATATCCGCGGCGGCGGCCATGAGAATGTTGATACAGTATTAAAGAGGGTCGGACTGTTTGAAAGACGAAATGATATGCTTAAGATTTACTCATCCGGAATGAAGCAGCGCCTGAAGATAGCATTTTCTATTATGCATAATCCGGATATTTTGCTTCTGGATGAGCCGACAAGCAATCTTGATACTGAAGGAATAGGAGTAGTTGATAAGATCGCTGAAGAATATAAAAAAGACAGGATACTTATCATAGCAACAAATGATGAACATGAAAAATCATTATGCAGCATCGAAATTAACCTGAATAAGAATGTTTAAACAGGCGCTTTCCATATGTAAGAAAGATTTCAGTTCTGAGTTAAGAACGCGTTATGCCATAAACGCGCTGCTAATGTTCATAATAGTTGTTATATCGGTAATAAAATTTTCGCTTGGAGAAGAAAAGCTCTCCCCTGAAATGAATGCTGGAATGCTGTGGATAATTATATTCTTTTCTGCTTCCAACGGACTTTCGAGAGTGTTTGTTGCAGAAGAAGAGCGCGGAACTTCGCTTGTGTTGAAACTCACTACTGCTGCAAGTTCAGTGTTTCTTGGTAAACTGATATTTAATACAATATTAACATTTGTAATTAATTTCTTTATAGTAATCTTCTACGTATTGATAACCGATCTGGTTATTAAGAATACCGGTTTATTTACACTGATAATTACACTTGGCAATCTGGGACTTTCTTCGGTAATGACTATAATTGCGGCACTTATCTCTAAGGCAAGCTCAAAAGGAACACTTTATCCTGTGCTGTCATTTCCGCTGTTACTGCCGCTAATGCTTGCAGCAATCAGCGGCACATGGCTTTCTATTGAAGGAGTACCTTTTGAACAGGTTGCAGGAGAAGTTCAAATGATGGCTTCTTACACGGTTGTTGTTGTAACTGCCTCTTTTTTGCTGTTTGATCTTGTGTGGAATGATTAGCAGGGCGCTTTATTTATTCCTGATTACTGAAGAGCTACAAGAATACAATCACACGAAATATCAAACAGTGTAAAAATTTTTACACCCCCTTAATTTAAATATTAACTTGACATATCGACAAAAAAATTTTAGATTGAATTAACAATAATTCAGATTTAATTATGGGATTTTTTGACGACATCGACTTCGAGGAAGGCTCAAAAAGAAAGAACAGGGATAAAGAAGAGCTAATAGCGGCTCTGCTGCGCAGAGGCGAGCGGGCTGTTCCCGATCTTGATATGGATGCAATTGATGATATTGTGAATTATTTGCTGGAAAAAAACCAGCACACAAAAGCGATTTCCTGCATTGATTCATTACTAGATTATTTCCCTTATTCAAATGAAATATGGCAAAGAAAAGCGATTATTTATGACCATAAGGGTGACTATAAAAATGCGCTTGAGTGCTTCGATAAAGCTATAAACCTGAATCCGAGCGACGAAGAATCCCTTATCAATAAGGGTATTACATTAGATAACTCAGGGTTGTTCTCAGAGGCTATAGAAAGTTTTGATTCTGTCCTCAATTTTGCACCTAATAATATTGATGCCCTTTTCAACAAAGGTTTAGTTCTTGAAAAATGCGACCGGTTTGAAGATGCCATCGTGTGCTTCGAAAAAATAATCACGCTTGAGCCCCGGCACAAAGATGCGTATTATGAACTGGGTTATTGTTTTGATTATATAGACAGGCTTGAGGATTCGCTGTATTCGTATGATAAGCACATTGAAATTGTACCGTTCAACTACAATGCCTGGTATAATAAAGGCGTTGTTTTGAGCAGAATGGGCAGGTACTTCCATGCAATTGAAAGCTACGAAATGGCTCTATCTGTCAACCCTAAATTCGGTTCTGCGTGGTATAATAAGGGCAATGCATATGCAAGCCTTGGTATCCTCACCCGCGCAATTGAAGATTACAAAATTGCCCTTGGTTTCAACCGCAAAGATGTTTATGCGCTTTTCAACCTTGCCAGCGCATATGAGCAGATGAGCAGTTACAAAGATGCCATTGAAAACTTCACTAAGGCAATTTCAATAGATGCGGCGCATTATGAATCATACTTCGGGCGCGGCAACTGCTTTTACCAGCTTGAAGATTTCAATAAGGCACTCAGGGATTATGACAAGGCCGTAGAGCTTTTCCGTGAAAACGCTGAGTTATGGTACGCCAAAGCGGATGCAGAGTATAACCTGGGTAAAATTCCCGAGTCTATTTACAGCTATAGAAAAGTTTTGACTTTGAGCCCCGATTATCACCAGGCAGCATTGGATCTTGCTAATACATATATTGATATTGAAAAATATGAAGATGCTGACGGATTGTTAATTAAGCTTATTGGACTGAATACGGCCTGGGCAGAGCCATATTATTCCAAAGCAAAACTGTATTTTCTGCAGGCGGAAGTTGAGCTGGGAATTAAATACATAGAAATGGCATTCACAATAAATCCTGAAGACCGTTTTGAGTATGATTTTGAAACCGATTGGGAAAAAGTTATGCAGTTTTTAATAAACAGGGATAACTAGAAGAACTCTTACTCTTTAATTACAACATCAAGTACTTTTTTATCTTTTATCTGAAGCAGCCTCTTGCTCTTAAGTCTTCTGACAATATCATAATTATGAGTAGCTATAAAAACCGCAGTTCCTTTATAATTGATATTCAGCAGCAGTTTGATAATTTCAAAAGATACAAATGGGTCGAGATTGCCCGTTGGCTCATCAGCTATCAAAATATAAGGTTCATTAACAATTGCCCTGGCTATTGAAACACGCTGCTGCTCGCCGCCGGATAGTTCATGAGGCAGCTTTTTGTATGAATCGAAAACTCCAACCTCATTAAGCACATTGAAAACCTTTTTCTTAATTACATCCGGTTTCACCCCGGATAGATACAGCGGCAGTGCTACGTTTTCAAATACATCTCTATCATCCAATAGCTTGTAATCCTGGAAGACAAACCCTATTTTTCTTCTGAGCACCGGGATCTCCGGTTTTTTGATGTGTCGTGAATTGAATCCGTAAACAATAACCTCCCCATTTTGAGGAAATATTTCCATGTTTATCATTCTAAGCAGGGAAGTTTTTCCCGTGCCGCTTTCGCCAATGAGGAAAACAAACTCACCCTTATCTATCTTAAAAGATACATCCTGAAATAGTTCTTTGCTTGGATATGAAAACGTTATGTTATTGAATTCTATCAACTGTTGTCAATTTTTATTGATTCTGTTTTTAACAATTTTATCCGCCCATTTTATGGCTTCTATGAGGCTCACCTCACTTGCAATGCCCCTGCCTGCAATATCAAATGCTGTTCCGTGGTCAGGTGAAGTTCTTACAAACTTTAGCCCTGCAGTAAAATTCGTGCCTAAGTGCCCTGCAATCATTTTGAACGGGATAAATCCCTGGTCATGATACATTGCAAATGTCATATTAAACTTATCATATGCCTTAGATGCAAAATATGCATCCGGAGAAAACGGCCCTGAGAGTTTTACATATTTGTTTTTTGAAGATACTTCCCTTAATGCAGGAGAGATAATTTTAATTTCTTCACTGCCTATTAAACCGCTATCACCTGCGTGGGGATTCAACCCCAGCACACCAATTGAAGGCTTACCGATCTTCAGATCATTTCTAAGTGACTCTATACAAACACCAATTTTTCTTTTTAGCAGAGATCTGGTTATCATTCCTGCAACTCTGCTTAACGGCGGATGAGTTGTTGCAAATCCCATATTCAATTTATCAGATAGCATTACCATACATGTTTGTTGTGCTTTGCCAAGATCTGTTAGCATTTCAGTGTGCCCATCGTAATTAAATCCCCCAAGGTTAAGAGCAACTTTGGCTATTGGCGCAGTTACTATGGCATCATACTCGCCGCATAAACACAGCTCAATTGCTGTTTGTATTGCCACCCCTGAAACATACCCTGAAACCGCAGATATCTTTCCGGGAGTGATCTTAACATTTTCATCCGCAGCCGGAATAACATTAAAATCATTTGCATCAAGCTTTAATTTAAGGAGCTTTGAGTAAAACGCTAAGATAGAAAAGGGAGAAATAACTGTGATATCATATTTTTTCAAAAATGCGCGATTCTTAAGGGTTTTCAGAACAATTTCGGGGCCTATGCCGTTGATATCCCCTATCGTAATGAGAATTCTTGATTTCACTAAGCAAATATAAATTTACCGCGTGCCTTGTGCAAGGCATTCATTATAATACTGCTCGGCAGCATTTATTCTCCGCTTAATCGATGGATGTGAGCGAAACCAGAATTCCACAAGCTTATTCGGTTCATCATTTGAGAGATTCTGATCAGCAAGTTTCTCCATAGTTGATTTGAGTGAGTTAAGATCGCCTGTAGTTTCAAGAGCAAATCTATCGGCTTCAAACTCGAATTTTCGTGAAAGTGACGCACCAATAGGACTTGTAACAAAGCTAAACACTGCCGCAATTAGAGCAAGAAGCGGCAATGCGCTGATCTCGTACGGGTAGGTAAATCCGAAATAAGGCAGCAGCCACAGGTAAACCTTAGACATTATGAATAATCCTGCAAATGTGCCAACCAGCGAAAACAGAATATTTTTCTTCATGTGCCCTTTTTTGTAGTGGCCAAGCTCATGTGCAAAGACGGTTTCAATTTCATCTTCAGAGAAAGTTTCAAGCAGTGTATCCCCTAGAATTATCCGTTTGGTTTTACCAATTCCCGTAAATGCTGCATTTGCTTTCTTTGTGTTTTTGCTCATGTTGAACTTATATATACCGCTTACTTTGAATCCGGCCTTATTGCATAACAACAATAGTTTCTCTTTCAATCCATCATTATCTAAGGCGGTGAATTTGTAGAACAGCGGGAATATCACAACAGGCGCTATTTGCGCAAGAAGCATTGAATATCCCCACACGATACATGCTAAATACAGCCACCATAACTCATAGCTGGAAATTAGCCAGTAGAACAAAAATGCAATTGGTGCACCGATTACTCCCCCAACCAAAGCGCCTTTAAATTTCTCGGATATCCATCCGAGAAATGTCTGATTGGAAAGTCCGTAAGTATGCTCAAGCCTGTAGCCGAAGAAATAATCAACCGGGAAAGAAAGAATTGAGCTGACCGCCCCGATAACAAGTCCGAATATTACCAGCGCAAGATAAGGATTAGATGTAAAACTGTACGCAAACAATTCAAGCTTTTTGCTGTAGCCCAGCCACAAAAACAGTAGCAAGAGTACAAATGATACAATGCCTTCAGTGATCGAAACAGTAAGTTTGATCTTCTCGTACTGGCGCGCAAGCTGTTTTCTTTTTTCATCCATAAGTGCAAAAATACATTTATGAGTTAAGAATATAAACTCAATATTTTTCGTATAGTTCTATTTTCACCGCAATAGCAGGATTGGATAGTATCACTTAGAACACTGAACACAAAGCTTCTTTTTGATCAACATATACAGACATTCGTAGCGTGAATACTGATAAAAGACACACTGCATTTACATTTCGGATTCATAATAATTTCTATATATTTGTTAAAATTAACAGAAAATCCGCACATGAAAGTATTAAAACTGCTTGTTATTGCGCTATTTTGCGTACTACTAGCTTCATGCAGCAAAAAACCCGAAGTGATATATGTTAACGGAAAAATATATACTTTAGATAAAAATAACTCTGTTGTTGAGGCAATTGCCGTGTATGAAGGCAAGATACTTGCATTGGGGAAATCAAGCGAGCTGACGGAAAAATATAAAGATGCAAAAGTAATTGACCTTAAGGGCAAAACAGTTGTTCCGGGGTTCATAGATGCTGAGGCTAACTTAATGGAATTTTCAAAACAGTTAAGCCTGCTGGACCTGCGCAATGCTAAAAGTGTTGATGAGATACTTGCCATAGTTAAAGAAAGAGCCAAAACTTCCGCGCCGGATGAATGGATTGGCGGCTTCGGATGGGACGAACTGAAGCTTCCCGGGAAAGATCTTGAAAGGATGCACCATAGCCTGCTTGATAATATTTCCGGCGGGCAGTTTATTTACCTGGTAAATTCGCTGGGCAACACTACATGGGTTAATAAAAAAGTTTTAGATCTTACAAAGGTTACAAAAAATACACCCGACCCTGAAAATGGCGAGATAGGTTTTGATGATAAAGAAAATCCAACAGGCCTCTTTTATGAATCAGCGCAGGAACTTGTTATAAATGTTCTGCCCCAGCCTACTGAAAAAGAAGTAATGAAAAATATTGAACGCGGAATAAGCGAGCTGTTTAAATACGGCATTACAGAGATCAACGATGCAAACATTACAGAGCAGGGACTTGGTGTTTACAAAAAGATGGTTGATGATAATAAATTTCCTATAAGGCTTTACGCAATGATACCGGGCAAAGGGCCGCTATTTGAAAAATATATTTCAAGCGGACCTGAAAACTACAAAGACAGAATAAATGTGAAATGCGTTAGCATGGAGTATGACGGCTATTTTGAATCGCAGGATGCGGCAATGGAAAATGATTATCTTGCAGACCCCAAAAGAATGACTCCCTACAACGATGATTTTGACATAAAAGAAATGACAAAAAAGGCATTTGAAAATGATTTCCAGGTATCTGTTAAAACCGTTGGTGATAGAGCCGTGACGCAGACACTGAACGCAATTGAATCGGTTACAAAGGAGACAAAGCCAAAAGCTGGAAGGACAAGGCTTGAATACCTGGAGTTTGTGACATCAAATGATATGCAGCGAATTCAGCAGCTTGAAATTATTCCTTCTTTAAGGCCGGAAGTTACGCTTGAAGATAAAGTTTCGCTCAACGAGATCATCAAGCCGGAAAATGGCCAGAACCTTGGTTTATGGAATACTTTGTATAAGAAAAATAACATTTTCATTTCAGGAACGGATTTTCCATATCACACAATAAATCCGCTGATCATAATGTACTATCTTTCTTCGGGACTTTCTCTTGATACTGCAGCAAACAGGATCGCGAATAACTCCGCGCAAAAGCTAAGCGTTCTTGATGCCCTGAAATCATTCACGGTTTACTCTGCCTACGCAAGCTTCGCTGAGGATGTAAAAGGTACGCTTGAAAGAGATAAATTTGCAGATATGGTAGTTCTCTCTGAAGATATAGTGAATGGTGACCCGAATATTCTTCTTAAGACGAAGATACTGATGACTATAATACGGGGAGAGGTGTTGTATGAGAACAAAAGCAGCGCAGGCTTGATACTCTATTAGATGAATGAAGCCGTAAAGACCTGGCGAATTATTGATATATTAAAAGTATCTGAAAAACTGCTTGGAGAAAAAGGTATAGATAGCCCCCGTTTGAATGCAGAACTTTTGCTTTGCAATACCCTTAATTCAGAGCGAATGAAATTGTATCTGGATTTTGAAAAACCTTTGACACAAAGCGAGCTTGATAATTACAGGATTAAGATCAAAAGACGCCTGAACCGTGAACCTCTGCAGTACATAACCGGAAGTGCAGGATTCTATGGGTTAAGCTTTGAAGTAAACCCGTCAGTTCTTATTCCGCGCCCGGAAACAGAACTTCTGGTTGAGAAATCTCTTGATTTCATCAAAAAACGCAGATTAGAAAACCCTAAATTACTTGAAATAGGCACGGGTTCAGGATGCATTTCGATTGCAATAGCTTCAAGTATCACTTGCGAAATTGATGCAGTTGATATCAGCAATGACGCCCTAATGGTTGCGCAGATAAACTCAGAGACAAATAATACAACTCCAAAAATCACGTTCCGAAACAAAGACTTATTTAATGATATTCAAAGCCTGGCTGGGTATGATCTTATAATAAGCAATCCACCTTATATAGCTTTAGATGAAATACAGGGACTGCAGGAAGAGGTAAAAGATTTTGAGCCTCTTGGCGCCCTGACAGATAACAAAGACGGGCTGGAATTCTACAGGAAGATAATTGAATTAGCAAAATATTCCGACGGTATAACAAACATCCTGCTTGAAGTAGGTGACGGAAAGAAAGAAGAAGTGGAATCTCTATTGCACAAAAACAAAATCACTAAGTATGAATTTTATAAGGACCTCTTGAAAACAGACCGCGTATTGCACTTAGAAATATGATTGCATTAATACAGAGAGTACTTGAATCAAATGTTACCGTTAATGCTGAGTTAATAGACTCAATGCGGGGCGGCTTGCTGATCTTTCTTGGTGTGAAGTCTGATGACACTGAAAATGATGCAAGATATCTTGCAGCAAAAACCGCGAACCTGAGAATATTTTCGGATGACGAAGAGAAAATGAATCTTTCATTGCTTGATAACGGCCTGGATGCAATGGTGATCTCGCAGTTCACTCTTCACGCTGATACTCGGCATGGTAACAGGCCAAGTTTTACCGATGCAGCGGAACCGGATAGAGCAAATGAGCTGTATATGATGTTCATTGAAGAAATGAAAATGCTCATAGGTAACGATAAGGTTCACCGCGGAGAGTTTGGCGCAATGATGAAAGTTAAACTGGTTAACGACGGGCCTGTAACAATAATTCTGAGAAGTAAAAACGATTATTAATGTTGATGGATAAAGCTCTTATAATAGGATACGGTAAACTTGGCTCACACCTTAACTTTGCCTTGAAGCATTCCGGCAAAATAGAAGTTTCGGGAATTATCAGAAACGTAAAAAACACAAAGTATCCTTCACTTGTTGAGTGTTCAAATATCATTTTCATTTGTGTACAGGATTCGAAAATTAAAAGTGTTGTAAGAAAACTCTCCTCAAGGGAATATGATCTTAAAGGCAAGTATATATTCCACACATCAGGCTCATTAACATCCGAAGAACTTATACCACTGGTTGGTAAGGGAGCCATTACAGCTTCTTTTCATCCGGTGCAGACCTTTGAATCAAAGGCTACTAAGAACGAGAGCAGGTTTAGCGGGATATACATTGCAGTTGAAGGCAATCCAAAGGCCTTAAAAAAAGCCGGGTTGGTTTCAAAATATATCGGCTCAATGACATTTATTATAAAAAAAGAAAATAAAATTTATCATCACATCTGCTGTGTGATGGCATCGGGTTTTTTGGCTGCATTAGCCCGCGGAATTGAAAAACTTGTATCTAAAAAGATACGAATAAATGGGTTTAAAAATCTGTCTTTTTTCAACATATATATGCCTCTGGCAAGTCAAAGCCTGAAGAATATTGCGTCAAAAGGGGCAGTTAAATCACTTAGCGGCCCTGCAGAAAGAAACGATATCAGTACAATAGAAAAGCATCTTGGAGCGCTTAAAAATGCCCCGGCAGATGTACTTCCGGTTTACATGCTCATGGGAATTGAAACGGTCAAACTAGCGTTAGAGAAGAAAAGCATAAACCGCTTGCAGGCAGAAAAAATCTTAAAAGTATTTGTTAAACAAACAAAACACTTAAATTGATAAATTACAGGACTTTTATTATCGGGATTTTCCTTTTGTCAGTACCTCTTACGGCACAGTTTAAGGATGTATCGTTTCTTGGAGATCATCAGAAAAGTGGTTTTGGCCAGAACTCAGTTTTTGCAGATAGTGTGAAAAAGAAACTTGTTACTAAAAGAAGTATCAGTGCGATCTTTCTAAGTGTTGGCGGAGGAATATCTGTTCCGCTGGATTCATTCAGAACATCTGCACGTGTTACTTTCGGAATACTAGGCAGGCTGGAATTTTCTTCAACTTCAATATTTCCTTTTGTTATAGGCGCGCAGGCGGATTATTTTTCTTATAACGCACCTGATGAATTTAAGACAATACACCTTTTAACCGGCTATAAGACAAAAATTCTGGGCCTGGGGCTGAACATAGAATATTCGCTTGCAAAGATTCTGCGCTCTTCTTTTACAATGCCTTTTCTGACTGTTGACGTGAAAACCAATATGATAAAGCGTGAGTATGATAGTGATGATACAACCCTGGCACTGCCTAGAAGTGAGTCAAGAATTAGTGTTGGAGCAGGGTTTGGGATGACCCTTTTTATCTTCGATTTCGTTGTAAAATACAATTACATGAAGAACAATTCATTTATTGGAGTCTATACAAAAACTAAATTTCCTGTTATCAGGTTCTAAATGGATCTAAAAAGCTACGCAGAGAATATATATATAATCCCGATCCTTATCTTTTCGGTTGTAATTCACGAAATGGCGCATGCATGGGTTGCACTTAAGTGCGGTGATACTACAGCAAAAGATCTTGGAAGGATAACTCTTAATCCTATACCTCATATTGATCTTTTCGGATCGATACTGGTACCGTTATTCTCGATTCTTGCCACCGGAAGAGTATTTATTGCCTGGGCCAAGCCTGTGCCCATTGATCCCCGGAATTTCAGGAGCTTTAAGCGTGATGATACACTGGTTACAATTGCCGGGCCTTTATCAAATCTGCTAATAGCCTTTTTGTGTGTTTTTTTTGTTATATCATTGTATTACATAAGTGCAGCGGTAAATCCTGCAGAAGGTACATTCGGTTCTGAATTCATGAATTACATGATAAAGATGTTTTATGCCGGGATTATTCTGAATGTGTCGCTGGCTGTCTTTAATATGATCCCTATTCCCCCTTTGGACGGCTCGCATGTACTGGCAAATCTGCTTCCTGATGAAATGGCATTCAAGTACAGGAATATAGGTTTTATGGGAATATTTATAATACTTGCTTTGTTTAACTTTGTACCGGGCTTCACTGCTGTATTTGTTTCTATCATAGGTTTTGTAGCAAAACCATATCTGAATTTAATTGACTTATTTATACCATGAAAATAAAAAGAAACTTGTCAAATAACGGTGATATTGACCTTTTAGAGGAATATTATCCGGAAAAACCTTTGACTGAAAAGGAAAAAGAAGAGCTAAGCGATAAGCTTGAAGGTAAGATCAGGTCAAACAAAAAGAGCATTTTTAGGATAATTGGCCATCTTAAGGCCTTGAAAAATTATATGCTTGATAGAGATGTAAAATGGTACAGAAAATCAGTAGTTGTTGCAGCTTTGGTCTATTTCATAACTCCTTTAGACGCAATGCCTGATTTTGCTCCACTGGTAGGGTTTTTGGATGATGCCGGGGTTATTGCCTGGACTTTGAGATTCCTTGGAAGTGAGATCACTAATTACTACGATTGAAATCTAGATCTTCTGATCTTTCCATATTACTTTTCTGTCTATTGCAAGAAGAATGGATGTAATGATCACATAAACCGCAAAGTATATTTCAAATAGCGGAAGATACAAAAGTACTTTATACATTTTGAATTCCCTTACTGCAGGAATAACTACTAACAGATCGATAAGCAGCTTGCTTAAGATAAAACTTATATATACCTGCACGTCAAGATAGGCCCACCCAGTAAGAATGAGGGTACCCATTATCCATGAAAGAGCTCCAACCAATATTCCGAAATTAAACTCACCCATTCCTCCTGCAGCCCATCTTTTCTTTTGCCTTAAGAGCTGCGTTAAGTTTATGCATGGAAGCGTGATGTTCTTGGTATCATTGTTAACCGGAAAGAATGTTTTCTTATACTTAGTATCTTTATGTATTTTTTGAAGCAGCATAAAATCTTCTGTAATAGAAAACTTGATCTTCTCATAGCCGCCTGCTTCATCATATGCGGCCTTTCGGTAGCTCATGTTATTGCCAACACAGCTTATTGGCACTCCAATACCATCACCGCCTGAAGCCACAGAAAGCAAGTACAGCCAGTCTGCTGATTGAAGGCCCGGGAAAATGCCACTTGGCTCAATTACTGAATAACCTGCAACGACACCTGTATCGCTGTTATAATACTTTACCATCTCTTTGATCCAGTTAGTGTTTACCTCAATATCAGCGTCAGTTGTGAAAACGATCTCCCCTGTAACCAGTTTCAATCCTTGCTCAAGAGCATTTGCTTTGCCTTTTAGCTTTCCTTTTGATTCCACTGCGCTAAGATATTTAAACTGAGGATTTTTGTTCACGTAATTCAGCATGATCTCTTCGGTGCGGTCACACGAGCGGTCGTTTACAAGAATAAACTCGAGTTTCTCTTTGGGGTAATTCAGCTTAAGGAGTGATTGGATGCAATTTTCAATACATGATTCTTCATCTTTAGCACAGATAACAATTGATACATTTGGTTCTTCAATGCTGTTTGGCTTTCTTCTGGTGTTAATTACTATGCCAACAAACATAATCAAATGAACTAATCCATAAAAGCTAAGTATGATGTATATTATTGTATTCATAAAAAAGTCCCGCTAAGAACGGGACTAAATTAACAATTTATAGAATCATTTCAAATTATTTTACTACTGCGATCTTTATAGAAGCGGTTTCGCCGCAGTTTCCGCCGGTAAGCTCAACAATTGCAACATATATACCGCTTTGCACTGCAGATATATCCCACTGCACTTCATTATCAAATCCTTTATTGTTTGACCCCGATAAAGTTGTGACCAGCTCACCCGAAAGGTCCATGATCTTAATATTTACCGCTGAAGCATCACCGCCAAGATAGTATCGTATCGCAGTTGTTTTGCCGTAAGCAGGGTTTGGCCAGTTATAGACCTTTTCCTTTGGCAGGCATGGGCCTGTTGCGCTGTTACCGGTAGTTTTTCTTGAGCCAACATTCAGATGTTCTGAATCTCTCAAGAAGTTCTTCCAGTATATTTTTGCTGAATCATAAGCCCACGGAGTTTTATAGCCGTACAAATAGCCGTCCTGAGAGTAAACCACCAGTCCGAAATTACCGCCGCTATTAATGATTGCCGGCGTTGATACTACTTTGCTTCCGGTTGCAAGCGGGAAGCCCTCCACAACTTGTCCGTTAATGCTATACGCATAAACTCTTCCATCACCAGTTCCAAATATCACTTCATAAATATTATCACCATTAATATCGGCAACAGCTATTCCGCTTGTAATGCTGCTGATATTTGGTATGCTTAATGGAAAATTATCAAGCACTACTCCATAGTTGTTGATGGCAAATATTTTGTTATCCGCAGATACAATTATTTCTTCCTTGCCGTCATTGTTGATGTCACAAATTGTTGGAGAAGAATATATTGTGCTTATACCCAGGTTATTTGAAATTACTGTATCACCGTTAGTCCCGATCCTAAGTATTTTATTATCATTGCTGATCTTAACCTGATGCGTCTTCTCTTCTAAAACCAACTCATAAAACGGGTGCGCTGAAGCAAAATATTTAAATTCATCAGTAATAAAAGAGTATATGGGAGGAACAGTGCCTACACTCGCATATGAAAGACTTACTACTTTTCTGTTTGATACTGAATCGAACCTGAATGATTGGTTATCCAGCCCAAACCTTGCAATTTTCCCGTTCTGCATCCCTATATAAATTCTGTTAGAGAGTGTATCAGGCTGAGAAACAGATTTCAGCAGCAAATGCGGACTAGTGAATACTCCTGGTGAATTAAAGTTGAACACAACCGGCGCAGCAGTTGCTGAATCAATATTAAAACTTATCAGGTTGAGTCTGTTTCCTGAAACTCCAACAACAAATTTATTTTGACCGGAGATGTTATAGTTCAATTTACCAACAACGAACTGTGAGGCGCTGTCCTTCAGAAATCCATTAGGCCTGTCAACTCTGATAGAAAGACCATTATCTCTGAACCCGAACAGCGTATCGCTGATATTTATGAACACTTCATCAAAGCCGTTATCATTAAAATCAAATCCAATTGGCTGAGAGTTACCGCTGTTATCAATCCCTACAAATCTTGGAAAATTATTGATATTTACTACATTTCCGCAATGCTGGAAATTAAATGTCATTGACGGGCTTATCTGAGCGAAAGAAGTTAAACAAACTCTGGAATTAAAATTGCCGTAACTTTTGGAATTCGGAAAAGAGGTAGGGGTAAATTCATTTCTGTAGATATTTGCCGGCCTGTAATGATTTCCATCATACCAGAAATCGACAAAAAACCCGTCGCTGATAAGATCACCTATTGGAGTTGGTACAACAACACCTATATCCTGTGAACCTTTAGCTTCTTCTACATCCACACCCTTATGTTCCCTATCAGTATTTATAGTGTTCGAGGCAAACTTCGCTTCAATAACATTTTCATCTATGTGCCAAACAAGAATACCGCCCTGGAAATTTGCCGTATCATTCTTAATTCCGGGAAGGCTCCAGTCAAGCTCATCAACGTCAGTAATGCTTCCTTTCAATTTCCATATATCCGAGCTGTTGAACCCTTCAACATCCTGCGTGAAATTTATTGAATCTCTTACACCATTTTTCACATAATATATTGTCTGCCCGTTGCCATACGCATCGCGGTTTCTGTTTTCAACAAGGAAATATTCTTTACTGCTGATGAGAACTTTATGAACTGACTCATTTCCGTTTACATCAAGCGACGCAGCTTTTGATGTGTATGTTCCGTTTGAGCCGACTATAACCGGATCAACCCAGCCCAAGTACTGTTTCTCCCAGGCAGAGGGTTCCGGCGGAAAGACTCCCAGGTAACTGAATATTCCCTGTCCATCCATCAATCCAAACCTGCCAATTGCAGTCCTGCCGGTTTCAGTATCAAATAGATCAGGAAGCCCCAGATGACTGCCAAGAGTGGCTACCACAATTCCGTTGAGTCCTAATTCAAGGAATATGTCTCCAAACTGGGTATTAACAACACGATATTCCTGTTCAGGCAGCATACATGAACTTGGGATTATTACACCTTCATTAGTATAATAACCTCTTGTGGTATCGCCATACAAAGATTTGAGCGTACCGTTGCTCATATAGATCGAAGGAAGATCAAGCTCTCCCACAAATAATCCAGATGATGCCAAATCAACATCCCGACCTGCGCCAGCATGGAAAATAAAGAATGCAGATCTTGAAGGATCAATACCTGAAAAATCTACAACGCTATCTGCAGAACGCCAAACATCAAAAAACAGATTTCCCATCCTTTGCAAATTTTCTGTTCTGCGCGGAGAGTACTCCTGCATTTCCAGCGCCAAGTTTCTGACTGTTGGCAAAACAACAAAATTTATGATCAATTTGCCCTTTGAGGCTTTGTAATAGTAATTTTTAAGGAATTCCAGTTTATACGTAAAGTAAAGACTGTCATGGGGCGGAGCATCAACTGAATCAGGGTAATTGCTTGATACATCAAATCTTCCGTCACCAGTTGTCTGGGGATTGTTATCAGGTTTGAACTGCACCATGATCGCATATACGTTCAATGTTTCGGGCAGTAATGACCTGAACAACTGATTGTCATACAGATTATTGGGTACTTCAGGACGGCTGTTCAAAGGATGGCTCAAAACGAACTTTTGCGGTACAACCGGCTGCGAATACATATTAAATTCAACGGATATTAACAGTAAAACTACTGTTAATATCCGCAAACTGATCAGCGAACTTATGATTTTCATTTAATTATTTCTGGGGTTGTTCTTCGGTTTTCTTTTCCTCAGGCTTTTTAGTGGTAACTTCCTGTGCTCCGAAATTCACTGAAAGAGTAAATCTTAAAGTATTTGCCAGCGGGTGGTTCTCTTCAATTGTATTAATGTAACTAAAATCAAATCCGTACATACTGTATCTTATGCTGGCTCCAAGAGTAATGAATTTTCTTTTTCCTTTGTCCGGATCTTCATAAAAGAAACCGCCCCTTAAACCAATAAGCTTCGGATTCCCGTACCAGTATTCAGCGCCAACTGAGGACTGAATGGACTTCATTACTTCGTTAAACCCGCCGCCAAAAGATGTAAATATTCCTTTGTAAACCGGATCAGACTCTCCGCCTTCTCTTCTTTTTACAAGAAGTTTGGCAAAATCTGCAGTAACTGTCAGATTATTAAACTCACTCTGATAAACATCATATGCAAACCCAAGCCTGAGATTTGTTGGTAACGGATCTGCCTGCTGATTATCAACGTAGGTTACTTTGGGTCCGATGTTTGAAAGGTTGATCCCGATACCAAGTTTATTGTTGATGAACTTGAGTTTAGTTTTCGAAGGTTTCCACAGCATTGAAAGATCAAAACTAAGATCATAAGCAGTACCTGTACCCTGTTCACCTGCAACCGGGTCAACTGCAAGACGGCTGTATATGAACCTGGTTACAACACCAACTCCAAGATCTCTTGTTACTTTAGTGCCGTACCCAACAGCAAGCGCTCCGTCAAAAGCCTGGTAGTCGCCGATCTCATTTCCGAATTCATCAGTCTTAATGATCTTACCGATATTCAAATAAGTGATACTGACACCGATGGTTCCTTTCAATTTTTTCATGTAGTACTTACCTGCAAGGTAGTCGTAAAACAGATCAGAAAGTCCGAGACCCGGAAGCCATGGTGAATGCGTTATAGAAACCTGATTGCCCCTCTGGAAACCAAGTCCTGCCGGATTCCAAAACATCGCAGAGGCATCGTTAACCATACCGGTTCCGGTTTCACCCATTCCTGCATTCAAAGAATTTGGCCCTATTAAAAGAAAGGGAACTGCTGACTCACCCTGTGCAAAGATCTTTCCAGATAGCGCAACAAAAGCAATAAGCATGCACATTTTTATTTTAAACATCTAAATATTCCTCCTGAATATATTATTTTTTTCAATTTCTACTTCAAAACTGCTAATTTACCGGTATTTGTAACAGATGAACCTTCGGCAGATTCGACGACTAACCTGTAAATATAAACACCATTTCCCAATGTTTCACCATCTTCATCTTTCCCATCCCAATTGATCATAACGAATTTATCTGCAATATTCTGCCTCTCAATCTGCTTTATCAGCCTGCCGGCAACAGTATAAACTTTTATTTTGACGTTTATGCTGCTTGGGTAATTATGCTGAAATGTAAAAGCAGTATTATCTTTAAACGGGTTCGGATAATTATATATATTTGTTACCTGAAGAACTCCCCCGCTGGAAACGTCAAATTCGATCGTGCCTTCCGAAGAGTTATTATAAGTATCCCATGCCTTCAATTTCAAAGTATGTTTCCCCAGAGAAATATTAGCAAAATCAAACTCTATCGTGCCTGAAGTATAAGTAGTATCGCTGTTATAAAAATTGGTGAAGTCATACTTATTACTTTCATTGCCGTCCAGAACACCTTCAAGCTTGTGCCCGATCGTCCCGGTAGTGTTGATTCCGGATTCGTCCGAAAGATCTGCAATGAATTTGAAATTCTCATTTACCACATCTCCGGTCCTGAAGTTCCTTGTATTAAGATACATACTGATTCTGGGCCCCGTAGAATCAATTGTAGCGTTGGGATTAACTCCGCCAACTATGAAACTTCTGTTTATACCGGCACCATCATACTGGTTATTGAAAAAATAATTAATCAATCTGCCGGGCTGATTTCTGTATGAAATATCTTTAGGCACAATAAACTCGGCTGTCCATTTGCCGTTAACAACATTCTGAGTACCTGCATATATTATTCCGCCGTTTAACCTGAAGTTATGTGCAGGTATTGGCGGATTGCAGTCTTCAACCAATATGATCTGTTTGTCAACATCATACAGTTTCAGCACCAGTTTGCCGTTATACCCGCTCCACAAAGTTGAATCAGGATTCAATATAGAACCATGTATCTTAATTCGGCTTAGCGCCTGCATAGTATCACCCTGCAGCCCGCTGATGCTATCAACATGAGATCTAAAGCGCGGTATCTGAACCCTTGCCGAAGGATCACACATTAAGATATACTTGGCAGAATTATCATCATACGGGTTTATCTGCAGCTTTGCATTCAGCATACCAGTTCCAAACCTTTTTTGCAGCAGAAGCGTATCTCTGGGAATATAAAGATTATCAAATACAACATACATAAGCGCTGCATTCCCCGAAGCATAAACCGGCCTTGAGGCTGCCAGGGTACCTATAGCTCCTTTGCTGTAAGCCATCATGAAAAGCTCTCCTGCACTTGGATTAGCCGGATTATCAAATTTGCTCATATCGCAGCTGGCAATAGATACAAACGGGTATCGGTTTCTGTTATTTATCTGGCTGATGATATTATCTTTTTCCAGTACATATTCATGTGCCCAAACGTCCGGGCTTCCGTGGCCTGTATAATGAATATTCAGAACTCCTTCTGACCAGTACTTTGCTATATCAGAATTAACCTGCGGCTTTCTCCGTCCCTGAGGAGTTATGACTGTGGGATAAGTAACAAGAAAAACTTTGATCTTATCTATGAACGGCGGTGAATGATCTTCTGCCAGTGATTCGCACTGGGCTAAATGAAATATTCCTTCACAGCCGGGTGCAGTGGTTTTTTCATCGTCTGCAACAAAAAGCATCCTGTTCTTCCAGTATCCGTTATTTTCGCCATTTTCGTAAGCGTCAAGTTTATCAAGGTATGCATTTACATCCGGCAAAGAGTTTGCAGGAATTCTTCCTACTGCAAGATCGGGTTTGTCTATAAGATAAGTCCCGTCAACAACATTCACAAAATAATCGTCTGAGGTTAACCCGGCAACCTGGTGAATAACGGGGCTAGTCAGCTCCCAAGCAGGAACATAATTGCCGCCGGGGTAAAGCAAATTCTTGTAATCAAAACCTCCGTCACCCATAAGGCAAACATAAACCGGTTTTTCCGTCCAGTTATCATATGCGTACTTAACAAAATCTCTGATAGCTACAGCGTCCAGTAATCCTCCCGAAAACTCATTATAGATCTGCTCAGTTGTTACAACAAGTGTTTTAAGATAGTTTGGGTCTGAAGCTCCGCCCTGTTCTCTTTTGTTTTTTAATCTATCGGCTGCAGAAACAAAATCTTTGTGTGTGATAATGATAAAGCTTGCGCCATCTGAAATACCGTGCAGATTCTGGTTCGAAATTCTTGAGGAAATACCTGTAGGAGCTTTATAACCGCTCTGACCGATGACATAAAACCTGCTTAATCTTCCACGTGTTTCTGTTTTTTGGAACTTAACATTCGATGAGTTCACGCTTATTGGCTGAATTATCCTGACACTTTTATGAACTGATGCATCAAATACTTTTATATCATTATTGGAAAACGAAGAAACGTTGTACTCAACTGTTCCGCTTGTATCCGGAGAGTCAAAAGCCAGATAATCGTTTGATGCGGAGTTCAGCCTTCTTTTATACACTATTTCATACCAGTCAAGATATCCCTCTCCTTCGCTTAATGTTGAAAAGAATCTTGATCTTAATTTTACCTGTTCTCCGTTTGTTTTTTGTGACTGGTTAATGGTAATGGGATATGTCTCTGTAGAGATCCATTCATTAAAACCAGGATAGACAACACTGAGCGGAAATTGAAATTCCGACATATTTGAATATTCATCTTTTACAAGGAAGTAGTTGCTTTGTGTGGGTCCGCCAGGCTGCTGTACGGTTCTTGAGGCAAGCTTAACGTTGAACAAAATATCGGTTCCGTTTTCAAGTCCGGGCAAACTTGTATTCCATTCAAAAGATTGCCCTGTGCTTTTCCTTTCACTGAGCCACAAATTACCTTCATTAATAAGGTTGCTTATTTCAGGCTCAAAGAACATTTTTTCATAGAATGAACTTTGGATGATTGGATTTCCGCTTTGTTCCGAAGGAACAAACTGCATCCTGGTACCATTACCAGATGTATTGAGGCAAATCCAATAGTAATTTGCCCTGCTGTAAACGTTCAAATAATGGCTGTATTTACGGGCAGTTGTGTCGTAACTCCAGTTATTTACAGCTTTGCCGTAAAAAAGAATATAATCATTGTTATCAAAGCTGCCGTCGTTTTCACCCTCAATATATACGGCAAGTTCTTCCAGGTCCTGCGGCCTTTCAGGCGCAATTCTATCAGGCAGCATGGTGCCGCCATTACCATACATTTTTATAGTTCTTGGATCAACGCCGGAAAGATTTATCCCTGCTCCTTCAAGAAATCCTTTTGTGATCCTGTAGATCCCGTCGCTTGTTCCATTGCTGCTGTTATCTTTAACTTCAATTTTGTACCAGTCGCCTATATTCAGCGCACTATTAACTACAACATTATCGCGATAGGTATTCTTTAACTTAGGGCTAACCCAATTTATTGCGTTTGAAGAATTTATCGCAGCATTAGAAAGAAGAGATATCTCTTCTTTGCTTCTTGGCCTGTTAAGCTGGGCGGGTACTTCACCAAAATTAATTCTTATCCTGATCCTCGTGTAAAGCTTCATAGTTCTTGTTAATGGGTTATACTGGCAAGGATAAATAACCAGGCTTCCCATAGTAATATCTCTGAACGGGCCTACATCAGCAAGCCTCACAGTTTCTTCAGGCAAGTATTTATTCTGGCTATACTCGGCATTCTTATTATAGGTATAATAAATATTCTCAAAGCTTCTGACATTAGGATTGAAAACATTCATTTGGGGAATAGGAGCAATGTTTACATTTTGCTCTTCCTTAACATCATAATCAATAATCTGAACTGAATTATTCTTATCCGATGGGAACATAATTGCAAAACTTCTATGCCTTAAATCCGGACTTCCGGCCTGTGTAATATTTTTCTCCAGTCCACGCTGAAATGTGTAAACGGAAAGCCTCTCGCCGTTAAACTCAATATCTTCTTTTGTCAATCCGTCCGGGTAATATTCAAGCTCTATATAGCTCGAGTTAGAACTGATTATTCTGTAATCAGGCTTTTGTTCATTAAACAAGTAATCCCCTATATCCGGATTCCTGTCAGTTGATTTAACAGTATTTCTGATATTATCAGATGTCCTCTCATTATTCTGAGAGAATGAAATTGCACCGAAAAAGGCTATAAAAGCGATCAGGGAATATTTTAATGCTTTCATTATTTTCAAATAATTTTAGGTTAAAAATAAAAAAACCGAAATTGAAACATATAATTGTTCAATTCGGCTCTATAAACTCAATTGCAGACTTATTGCTAAAGGCATCCGTTTTATAAAACCGAAATTAAAACCCTTAACAATTAATCTATAATTTTGTCCTCTTTCTAAAGCAATATATATTTAGAAGTAAGAAATGTCAAGACAAAATCATTTTGAATAGTGCCAAAAATTGAATTAAATCGTAATATTTTAAACACTTAAAAGGGCTATACTGGTTTCAAATACCTGATCAATACTAATGTTATTGATGTTCGCATTAGCGGATTGAATTGAAACCTTCTTTTCACCAATTATGCCCCATTCCCATGCATTTGTTGGCCCGAAAAGCCCTATTTGCGGAATATCAAATCCTGAAGCCATGTGCATTATACCGGTATCATTTGAAATAAATAATGATAATTTGCTGATTATTGCAGCATTTTCAAGAATGCTTACAGATGAATCTGCGATCTTAAGTTCTACTTTTCCTTTCAACAGATTTTCAAGTTCTGAAATATATTTTTCATCTGAGGGGCCATTAGAAATAAAAAAGTAAGGATCATATTTTTCCTTCAATCTCTTAGCCAGCCCGGCATAATTTTCAGGAGCCCATACATTCTGCTGCTTTCCTGCCCCTGAGTGAAACCCGATTATTGGTCTGCCTTTATCGGGATAGTTTTCAGCAAGAAAATTGTCAGCAAATCTGCTGCAATGAGGGTTTATATTTATTTGAATTAATCTGTGAGTTGGATTTATATTTAGCTGCTTTATAACATCAAGATTACGATCCACCTGGTGAACTTTCCCGAGGTCCCAGTTGAAATCATTTTTAACGTTCAGAAGATAACCGGTTTTGTTAATTGAGTAGTCTTTCGATCTTACACCCGCTCTGAATCTTGAATTCGAATAATAAGCAAACAGGTGATTGGTCGCGGAAAAAACCACCGGTGATGGCACTATGGCAAGATCAGGTTTTCTGTCTTTCAGACTTTTAGCAATATTTAAAAAACTTTCAAATCCGTATTCATAATATATTACTTCGTCAACCGGTGATTTGTTATTTTCGAATATCCTCTTAAAATTTGTTGAGTCTTTTGTGATAAGTGTAATATGGGCTCCCGGGTAGAAATCCCTGACTGAATACATCATAGGCAGAGAACAAAGCATGTCCCCCATCTGGTGTCGCACTATAATTACGATAGTCTTAACATTACTGTGGTCTAATGTAAGAGGATCAACATCCTTTTCCAACACGAAGCCCTTGAATATTTTTATTGCTGCATTTCTTAATAATTTCCCAATATTACTCAATTTATCTTGATTTGCCTCTATTCAGTCTTTTTTGATTTCCCTGAATTCAGCATCCTGTACCTGGTCTAAATTGTAAGTACGGTGCGGTTTTTCTTCCTTGTGAGGAGGATTAACAGATGACCTGTTTATTATATTTCTGAGCACGCTTCTGATTATCAGGTAGGCAAGATAGATCAATATTGCAATTATTACGTAGCGCATTACTCAGCCGCTTTCCTTAAAGAAGGATTGTAGTATTTAACTGCAGTCTGGTCATTCTTAAATATTTCCTCAACAAGTCTGTCAAAATCAAGAGGATTATTAACAAAATCAGTTTCTTCACAATTCACTATCATCAGCTTCGAGGACTTATATCTTGAGAAGAAATAGTTATAAGCATCGTTTAGATTATCAATATATTCTTCACTTATTTCTTTTTCAATATCCCTGCTTCTTTTGCTGATATTAGACATCAGCCTTTCCACTGTTGACTGGAGGTATATAACAAGATCAGGAACAACTACGTTTCTATCAAGTCCCTGTACAACCTGCTCATATATTTTAAGTTCATCATCGCTCAAATTCAAGTAAGCAAAGATCTTATCTTTTTCAAATATATAATCGCTAACAATATAATTCTGGAACAAGTCTTTCTGGTGAAGCTCCTGCAGCTGTGTATATCTTTCCAGCAAAAAGAACATTTGAGTTCTGAACGCATAATCTCCCGGCCGGATATAGAATTTTTCGAGGAAAGGATTATCTTCAAAATTCTCCAGTATGAGCTTTGCATTCAGCCTTTCTGAAAGCATTGAGGCAACAGAGGTTTTCCCTGCCCCTATCACACCCTCTACGGCAATGTAGCTTAACTGCGGATTATTTAAGTTGTTCCCGTTCAATTTTTATGTTTATACAGCTTTACTTTACATTTGTCACTGGAATTTTTGAGAAGATACTCAATGCTCCTGCCGCAAGTGGGATGGATATATCCCGGCATTACTTCAACAAGTGGTCTTAATACAAAATTCCTGCCGGTAATCATGGGATGCGGTATTTCCAATTTGCTGCTTTTAAAAATTAGATCTGAAAAGAATAAGATATCAATATCAATTTCTCGAGCCCGCCATTTTCCCCTGTAAATCCTGCCCAATTTCAATTCGGTTCTCCTGATCAATTCTGCAAGTTCTTTTGGCGTCAACCTGCATAGGAATACGGCTGTACAATTTAGAAAATTGTTTTGCCCGGCAAAACCCCATGGTTCGGTTTCATATATTGATGAAAGAGTAAGCAAATTAAGATCTCTATTGAGAGATAAGTCCCTAACTGCTTTTTTAATGTTATTTATTCTGGATCCAAAATTTGAGCCAAAACCCAATACTGCCTTATTTAACATTAACACAGTTCCTGTTATTCTGAAGGTGTATGGCGGTACTCAGAATGCTCCACTTCAACATAGTCTGTAAGTCCGCCAAGCGGAGGAGCCGGCTTACGCACTTTAACCGTAACCTTTTGCACCATCATGAAATTATCAATTATCTTGATCGCAATCCTGTAGGCAAGCGCTTCAATTAAGTAGAACTTCTCTCCTGAGACAACATCTCTAATGAATTTATATGCATTTTCATAATCAAGTGTTTTCTTAAGGTTGTCTTCAGATTCGGCTGCAGTTAAGTCACAAATCATCTCGGTATCAATTTCAAACAACCCGCCGCTCATACGTTCTGCATCAAGCACTCCGTGATGAGCATAAAACCTGGCATTTTGGATTCTGATAATTGTGTAATTCATGTTCCCCTCCTATTAAGGAGTAATATATAATATCACGTTAAAACGAACTAGTTTTCTTATTTCTTTTTCCTTTTGCTCTTTGGTGCCGTTTTGCTTTTCTTAACAGATTTCTTCTTTACAGCCGGTTTTGCTTTCTTTACAGCTTTTTTCTTTGAAGTCCTGTTTTTTGAAGCAGATTTTTTGATGTTTCCCGATTTTGCTTTTTTTGCTTTAAGATCCGCAAGAGCTTTCTGGACCATTATACCCATATCTGCCGGTGAGTTTGCAACGTATATACCTGCACTTCGCAAAGCTTTAAGTTTATCATCTGCAGTTCCTTTGCCGCCTGCAATTATGGCACCTGCATGCCCCATTCTTCTTCCGGGGGGAGCTGTCCTCCCTGCAATGAATCCAACTACTGGCTTAGTCATGTTTTTCTTTACATATTCAGCGCAAGTTTCTTCAGCGTTGCCGCCAATTTCACCTATCATTATTACGGCATCTGTATTCTTATCATCATTGAAAAGCTTCATTGCGTCTATGAAGTTTGTTCCTATGATAGGATCACCGCCAATACCAATACAGGTAGATTGGCCCAGTCCAAGCGCAGTTAACTGCGCAACCGCTTCGTACGTCAATGTACCGCTTCTTGAAATAAGGCCCACCCTTCCCTGCTTGTGTATAAAGCCGGGCATAATACCGATCTTGCACTCTCCGGGAGTGATAATCCCGGGGCAGTTAGGACCTATCATTCTGATGTTTCTTCCTGATTTGTTCAGATCTTCGAGATAACTTTTGGCAGTTATCATATCTTTTGTTGGAATTCCTTCGGTAACCGTAACTATAACATTAACCCCTGAATCTGCAGCTTCGAGTATGGCATCTAAAGCAAATGCCGGAGGTACGAATATAACTGATGCATTTGCGCCTGCCTTTTCAACAGCTTCTCTGCATGAATTGAATATAGGTACTTTTTCATCAAACATTGTACCGCCTTTGCCGGGGGTAACACCTGCAACAACATTAGTTCCGTATTCTATCATCTGCCTTGTATGAAACGAACCCTCAGAACCTGTAATACCCTGCACCATTAAGCGGGTATTCTTATTGACTAAAATGCTCATTAATATATTGCTTTCTATTAATAATTAGAGATATTAACTGATTTTATGCGTGGATTAACAAATTTAAGGAATATAAACTTATGAAAAAATACCACAGATTTTGATAGCAAAGCAGTATTTGGAACTATGCTTAATCCTTCACAAGAAAAACAGGCAAAAATGCTGAGGTCGCGAAATCCCGTCTTGGCGGAACCTCATGGCTCTCAACGCCCTTGTTTCTATGATTCAATATTGGGACTCAGAGCGAAATTATGCATAAAAAAAGGCAGCCAAGCGGCCGCCTTTGTTAATTAACCATAATATCAAGTTAATCTTCTTTTACCGAGTTCCCTGTAATCACCCATTCACCGTTTTTCTTGGCAGTCAAATTATATGTCACAGTCAACGTTTTTGATACTTCAACATCTTTACCGTCTTTTTTGACTATTTGGGTTTGTTTTACTTTTGCTACAACGCTTGCTTTGTCATCTTTCTGGCTGAGTACTTTGGGCTCTTCTACTATTGTAAACTGTTTTGTATTCCTGTAACCTGATTTAAGCTTATCAACCGGGCGGGACGGAAAGTATTTCTGAGCTTTCTTCATATTTGAATCAAAGTTTCCGCTTTCATTTATCCCGCGCTGAATGTATTCATAGTAATCTTTGACCGTGGAAGTCGGGTTCTCAAATTTCTTTGTAATTTCTTTTTGTATCTCTTTTTTCTTTTCCTGCTTGCTTGTCTTCTCAACGTTCTTTACAGAATCTTTATGATTCTGTGTAACACTTGTCGAGGTAGTATCAAGAGGTGCTGTATTATTATCAGACGGCTGTTCAACTATTCCAAGCTTTTTTTCTCTTTCTTCAAGCTCAATTTCTTTCAGCTTTACTCTTGCTTCCCTGTCATTCAATTCTTTTTCCTTATCTGCAAGTATCTGGAAGCTGGTCTTGTTAGTTTCTTCTCTATCTTTAGTACATCCCATGACAAAAAGCATGATGCTTAAGATAGCTATATATTTAATGTAGTTAGTCATATTTATTAAATTATTGGTTTATATATCAACCTTAACTATAAATATAATAGCTAATTACAGAAATTGCAATCTTATTGGAAAAATTTTGACGTAAACTTATGAGATTACTGCATTTCGTAAAGAGCTTTGTAGCTTTGAAATGCGTGAAATAAGGCTGTGGCGATATCACTTTGACCTTTCTCGCTTGAGAGATATTTCTCGTCACTGGCGTCTGACAAGTACCCGGTTTCAACAAGTACTGAGGGCATAGAAGCGCCAAGAGTTACCCAGTTGCCCGCCTGAATTATTCCTCTTGTGGCAAGTTCTGTGTAACTTAAAAAACTCATCTCGATCATAGACGCCAAATATTCGTTGTATCTTGTGTACCCGTTTTGAGCAAGTGATGAAAAAATATAATTATCCAATGTATCTTTTCCCGCTTGTTGATAAGATAAAAGATAATTCTCTTTCATAGTAAATAAAACGGCTTCCGGAAATCTTTCTTTGTTCAAAAGGTATACTTCGAATCCATTCTTATCGCTTTCTTCTTTTTTCTTGTGATTCGCATGAATGCTTATGAAGAGTTTTGATCTGTTTTCATTTGCAATTCTTGTCCTTTCCTTTACTTCAATATATTCATCTGTCGATCTTGGAAAAATTATCTTTATGCCGGGGTATTTAGCCTCTATCATCCTGCCAAGTTTCATTGTGATTGGCAGTACAATATTCTTTTCCTGCACACCGGTTGCATCACCTATTGTACCCGGGTCTTTCCCTCCGTGGCCCGCATCAAGCACAATTACATCAAGCCTCTGCTGGGCATTGATCAATGTGCAATTAACAATGAGCAGAAAAAGGCAAGCCTTAATTAAGCTCCTGAAGAAATTGTAAATTGCTAATTGTTCATTGTTCATTGAAGTCATCTGTAGTTTGTGAACTGAACGGCGAAATCCAGGTCAGCACCTTTTACAATAGCTATTGCTTCCTGAAGCAGATCTTTATCCCTGCCTGAAACACGCACCTGGTCATCCTGTATTGCCGCCTGTACTTTTAGCTTTGTATCCTTGATTATCTTAACAATTAGTCTGGCATTATCCTTGCTTATGCCCTGGAGCACTTCAATTTCCTGGCGTACCATTGAACCCGATGCAGGCTCAGCCGGTTTATATTTCATTGATTTGAGCGGAATGCCTCGCTTCACGAATTTATTCTGCAACATATCTATAACGGCTTTAAGCTTGTAGTCATCATCACCAAGGATAGTTATCTTCTTATCTTTTTCACTGTATTCAATAGAGCTTTTTGAACCCTTGAAATCATACCGCTGGAGGATCTCTTTCCTTGCCTGGTTAACGGCGTTATCAATTTCCTGCCAATTGATCTCTGAAACAATATCGAATGAATAATTATCTGCCATGATTATTCTATTTATAAATTGTTGATTGCCAAATTGTAAAAATAACTAATATTAATCGGAGGACAACTCCAGAATTGCATTCCACAAATCTTCGGGCATAGGCTGAACAGATAGCCTCTGCTCGTTTATTACCCTTGAATCTTTAAACCTCTTATCAGCCTTAATCTGTGTAAGTGTTACGGGATTCTTCAGCATTGATTTAGGCTTAATATCAAAAACGAAAAGCTTCGGATTTCCGGCCTTTGGATCAATATACGGGTCCGTAGTAACCTCAGCAATTCCCACAACCTGTTTTTCGTCACCCGTATGGTAGATAAAAGCAGCATCGCCCTTCTTCACCTGTTTGATTTGGAATAAACCACCCGGACTTGTAACTCCATCCCACACAGCTTTCTTATCACGCTCAAGATCTGAGTATGAATATGTTGAGGGTTCAGTTTTTAATAACCATTTCGCCATTTTAATCCTTTGTCATTCCTGCGCAGGCAGGAATATACACTTTTTAATGTTAAAAGAATTTTATATCTGGATTCCCGCTGGAGTTTATCCCGCACTTGATGCGGGGCGGGAATAAAAATTAACCCATCCTAAGATTTGCGTACTTCAAAATAATATTCTTCACTCCAACTTTTTCAAAGTGTATTGATGCTTTTTTTGCTTCTCCCTTGCCCGATACATCCAGTACATGCCCTTTACCAAAATTGTTGTGATAGACTGTACTGCCTTTTTTAACTCCTACATCTTCGCGGAAAATTTCATTCAGCACATCATCACTTGTTTTGTCTTTATAATACTCATACCTGATCGAAGCGCCTTCAAGGTGTCCCTGCCGGCTTTTGTGCCTTGTCATTCCCGGGTTCTTATTATATTCAAGCTTGCTTGTATCTATTTCATTCAAAAAGCGTGATTTCATCTGGTAGCTTACATTCCCGAACCTGTAACGCTGCAAAGCATATGTCATATAAAGTTTCTGCATTGCGCGCGTTATGGCCACATAGAAAAGCCTGCGCTCTTCTTCCATTTCCTCCTGGGCAAGCGTTGAGCTCTGAAGCGGAAATATCCCGTCTTCCAGTCCCGTAATGAATACTACAGGATACTCAAGGCCTTTTGATGAATGTGTCGTCATAAGTGTCACAGCATTTTTCTGGTCATCATACTTATCCAGATCCGTCACAAGGCTTACTTCCTGAAGGAATCCTTCGAGTGTTGCGTTTTCTGTGTTATCTGTATATTCTGATATACCTGAAAGCAATTCCTGTACATTATACATTCTGTCCATTGATTCATCTGTACCTTCATTCCTGAGTTCTCTCAATATCCCTATTTCATCAACTATACTTCTTGCCAGCTCACTTGGCGAGAATTCCGACTTCACTTCATTGTACTTTTTGATAATGCCGGCAACACGGGTAAGCTCTGCTTCAATTTTAGTTTGTCTCTTTTGCTGGCCTTCTCTTTCGTCAAGCATTGCCAGCAATACTTCGCAAATTGATTTGGCGATCTCCTTTGCCATACGCTTTATCTTCTCAATGGTCTGTTCGCCGATACCTTCTCTTAACTTTAAGATCCTTGTCATCGCCTCGTCGTCTCTTGGATTTACAAGTACTTTCAAATACGCCAGCACATCCTTGATTTCCTTGCGCTGGTAGAA